>CAZCBD010000009.1:0-28215 GCA_964496755.1 uncultured Melioribacteraceae bacterium | reverse complement strand
AATTGGATTAATTTTATTTGAATTTAAATACTTTATGTTCGAAATATAATTTTTGAAATTTTTAATTTTAATTTTTCCTTTTATAAAATATCGTCCTTTATCAATATTTTTCGATACTTGCAGACTATCATTTTGTGGAAACATTAATTTGTCTTCATCTTTATTATAGTTTTCCGAAAAATAGATTAACGATTCTTTTAGATGCTTACTATCTTTATCTTTAATATTAAAATCAGTAAAAATCAATTTGCCTGAGTCCCCTTCATTAAAATTCATTTTCTCATCATTACATTCTATGATTGGACGAGGATCGTAAGTTTCACCAAACAATTTTATTTTTATCGTTTCATCGTTGTCCGAATTTGAATAAAACACAAGTTCACTTTTTGCTTTGCCAATATTAGTAGCTTTATACTTGATTTTTACTTTAGTTGAATCTCCGGATTTAATTTTTTTGTCCCAATCTCCCTCAATTGTAAATTGCTTTAATATTAAATTTTTCAAACTTAAAGAATCTAATACTAACTCTTCATCTCCGGTGTTTTTAATATAAATGCATTTTTTAACACTTTTATTGATTTTCCTTATTTCAAAATTTAACGAATCATTGTCCTCTAATTTCTTTTTAATTGTTTTCAATCTAATTAATGGATAACCTTTCCCCTTTCCTTCCAAATTAATCACAAATGGGTTTCTTGCTTTATCGTTAGAAAATATTTCAACCTTAGCCTTAAAATCTGAAATAGAATCAGGTGAAAATTCAATTGTAAAATTAGATTTTTCATCCGGACGAATCACTAATTGCGGTTGTTGACTAACCTTAAATTGTTTGGAATTGGCACCTGATATTTTTAACGGACCATTGATAACAAGATCTATATTTCCACAATTTTTAATTGTGAAGATTCTACAATTTGCATTATTTATTTTTGTAATCGGAAAAACTTCAGTGTAATTATCCGGTATTGGATCATTATCTTTTCTAACGGAAATACTTGAGTTTAATGGTATAGCAGTATTAAAAACCTTATCGCTTCCATAAACCGTACCCGCACTGTTTACTGCCTTTACTCTATAATGATAAGTAGTATTCGGAAGCAATCCCGATATTCCCTTTGTTGTATTTTGTAAACCATAGCCATTAATAGGACTTTCAGCTGCAGTGGTCGTTGAACCATAGGCAGTTGTCAACCCATATTCAAATGTTACTGTTGTTGAAGAATTGTTCGGATTAACTTTACCGTTAAGTGTAACCGAAGTTTGCTCAATAGCAGTAGCATTTTCTGTTGTTGCTTCCGGCGGAGCAGCATTTGTAGTAAACGTTTTATCAACACTATGCGTGCTTCCGGCTTCATTTGTGGCAACAACTTTAAAGTGATATGTTGTGTTAGGCTCTAAAGAAACAATGTTTTTAGAAACATCAGTATCGGTAGTTCCGCTTACCGGACTTTCATCTGCGGTTACCGTTAAGCCGTAACTAATTGTTTTACCATATTCAAACCTAACTGTTGCTGAAGAATTATTTGCATTTACAACCCCATTTAATTTTGCACTAGTTGTTGAAATATTTGAAGCATTTGCAGTAGTTACCGTTGGGAATGCAATTGTTGTTTTAAAAGTTTTATCAGCACCGTATGTTGTACCTGCAGAATTTACTGCCTTTACTCTATAATGATAAGTAGTATTCGGAGTTAAACCGGATATTGTTTTTTTTGTGTTTTGTAAACCGTAACCGTTAACTGGACTTTCAACTGCAGTTACAGTTGAACCATATGCAACTGTCAATCCATATTCAAACGTAACTGTTGTTGATGAATTATTCGGATTAACTTTGCCGTTAAGTGTTGCCAAGTTTTCTTGTACAAGTGTGGCATTTTCAGTTGTGGCTATCGGTGGAGCCGCATTTGTTGTAAATGTTTTATCA
This sequence comes from uncultured Melioribacteraceae bacterium, assembly GCA_964496755.1. Taxonomy (GTDB): domain Bacteria; phylum Bacteroidota; class Ignavibacteria; order Ignavibacteriales; family Melioribacteraceae; genus CAZCBD01. The sequence continues at coordinate 26,291 of CAZCBD010000009.1, read as the reverse complement.
GCACCGGAAGAACTACCCGAAACATTTGTTGCAATAACTTTGAAATGATATGTAGTATTAGGCATTAACCCGACAATTTGTTTTGAAACATTTTGAGTTGTTAATCCGGTTAAAGGACTTTCGGTTGCCGTAACCGTATCACCATAGCTTGTAGTAGTACCATAAACAAACTTTACAACCGTTGTAGTATCTCCTGGATTTACAGTACCATTTAAAGTTGCAGTAGCCGAAGTTATAGATGAAGCATTTGAAGAAACGCTTTGCGGAATTGCAATATTTTTTGCTTTTGGTGTTGGAGGTTCGGTTTGATACTTTGAAGTATTTCTTAATCCACCTGTTCCGTTACCTATTCTCTGAATTGAATAAACCGAACTTTTACCATCATCATTTTCATTTATTTGCTGTTGCCCCGGAGTTAAGTTTAACAAACCCGCATTGTCTGCATCATCGGTATCATAAACAATTGCATCAATTAAATTACTTGTTGTTACAGGTGTATTGTTCGGGAAATCGGCAGCGTCTCCCTTATATAATGCAACAGCATCAGCTCCGTTTTGAATTATATTATCAGCAATTATTTTATCAACTCCACTTACAAGCGTGTTGCCTATAACAAAATAACCTTTATTGCCAGTTAAACTTCCATCCAAATCGAATGCCTGATAACTTGCTTCATCCGAACCGTTATAAAGCACAATTACCAAACCGTCTAACTTATAACCGGTACCATTTGCTGAAAACAATTCAATAAATTCTTTTGTGTCCGTACTTTCAGTATCGCTATCTACTTCATTTATCATAATACTTGGTATTTCAAAATTTATAGGGTTCAAAGTTGCTGCCGAAGTTAGATACCTAACTAATCCGCTGTTTTCATTAAATTCACAAATATGAATTCGATATGTTTTACTTGGGAATAAATTTGTAATATCTACAGTATTTCCATTGCCCGAATAAACACAATACCAGCCCGATGTACCAATTTGCTCGCCATCGCCAAAAGAAGTATTGGCAGAATATATTTTATCATCAACAGGACTTGCCAAACCTGTAGTTGTTTCTTTAACAAACACAGCTCTTTTTACTCCGTTACCATTACTCCAACTAATTGTTGCCGATGTAAATCCTTTATTTGAGATTACAATATTCATAGCCTGCGTTGTAGGAGCGGATATATCAACACCTTCTCCGGCAATATTAAAGTTATAAGGATTTTCATCATCGTCATTATTTGAAATTGATATTGCAGCCACTTTGCTACCCGCAGTAGCAGGATCAAATGTAACCTTAAAAGTTGTACTACTTCCGGGAGTAACCGGAGAAGTTGGATTTTGGGTAATCGAAAAATCGGCTGCATTTGTACCCGACAAAGTAGGATTCGAGAGTGTCAGATTTTCTCCGCCGCTATTTTTTATTGTGAATGTATGTGTAACTTGTCCGCTAATTAAATCCGTTTTTCCAAAATCCGAATCATCACTACTGCTTGGCGTTGTATCGCCATCAACAATCTCTGTATTATTACCTTCAATTACAATTTCTGCACCGCCAACAGGTACATTCGAATCGGAAACCCAATTAATAACTCCGTTATCCCCTGCAATTCCGGGGTTATCGGAATGAGGTCCGCCGGCACCACCATTTGCAGTAACAGTTCCATTTTGAACTAAATCGCCATTGCCAAGCGGATGATAAGCAAGTTGTATTCTTCCGCCACCGGCACCACCACCGCCGCCGGCTTTAACATTTGTACCACCCGTACCGCCAACTCCGCCATTTGCAGAAACAGTTGAACCTGTTTGCAATTGTATTGCTTTAGCGTGAATTAAAATTCCACCGCCACTACCTGCACCATCGCCATCTTCATCAGCACCAACAGCATCATAACCATCGGCACCGTTAGCTTTAATAATGCCGGTACCGGTTAAAATAAATTTTCTCAGTGCACCGAACTGAATGGCGCCGCCACCGCCACCGCCATATCCGTTAATATTCGAAAACTCGGATCTTGCACCGCCACTACCACCTTCTAAAGAATTTGCCAAATTTCCGTATGAAGTTCCTCCGGTTGCATATGCGGCATTATTCATTCCCGCACCACCGTTGCCACCGAATCCTGCACCACCAGCACCACCGTCGCCAAGTGGATCTGCATTTCCTGCACCCGCACCATGTCCGCTTTCGGCTTTGTTTACATAAGCTCCTTGCCTGCCGCCGGGACCGGGAATGTGGTTTGCAGAACTTGCATCAATTGTACCGCTAATATTTATATCTCCTTTTGAAAGGAATGCTACTTTATTGCCACCATCAGTAACATTTGTAAACGAAATTTTTACCCCTGCTTGAAGATTAAAACTATCAAAAGAAAAAACTAAAATTCCATTCGATACAATTCCGGTTTTAGATTCACCGCCACTCATTACTCCGGTAGTCATATTTATAGATACATCTACCGTAGGATTAAAAGAACCCAAGGAATTAAAATCACGTGCATCCAAATACAAAGCTGCGGGCGAAATACCTTTTCCTTCAATTTTGAAATCGTACGGATTCTCATTTGTATCGTCATTCGAAATGGTTACCGTTGCCGTTTGAGTTCCAACAGTTGAGGGGTCAAATTTTATACTAAACGTTGAAGAAGCATTAACCGCAATTGAAGATGCCGGTTGTGAAGTTACTGTAAAGGCTACATTATCAACCGTTACAATCGGGGTACCTGTTAAGTTTAAAGTGGACCACCCTGTATTTTTAATTGTAAAAACTCGCGTAATATCACCATTATCTTTATCAACCTCGCCAAAATACGTATGATCGGAAGAACTTGGAGTTGCATCGCCGTCATTAATTTCAACCGAATTTCCTTCAATAGATATTTCCGGACCTGAAGCAGTAATCGAAACTGCACCCGATGATAACACTGCATTAGAAATTGTTCCGCTTAAAGTAGCATTGGTAAAAGTTAGTGAACTATTATTAGCAATTGTTAGAGATAGAGACCCACTGGCACTCGATGCCAAATCGGCAGTAACAAAATAGTAAGTACCGGCGGTTGCTATTGCCGAAGAAAATCCGGAAAACGAAACGGTTGCGCCGGAAGTTGATGTATTTACATCAAGCTCAGTATCATCACCAGCATTAAAAGTAGCATCGGTTGAACTCCAGATTTTCATATTTGTTACACCGGATCGAGTTCCTGAAATTGTAATTGTTGCTCCGGTAAGCTTACCTCCAACTTCCGAAGCGGTTAATTTAAACCTGCCAATCGGGTTACTGTTTGTACCAGCAGTAGCATTCCCGGGTGAATAAGACGAACCGTCGGTAAAAGTAATTGTAACTGTTACTTCCTGTACATTAGGATCTCCGGTATTTGCATTCATTGCGGTATATCCATTTGCCGGAGGCATTGTTAATGAACTGTCTTTATCCCATTTATAAAATAATACATCATTGTTATCATTCGTATCATCATCAATATTCCAATAATGATCGTTCCCATATTTATCTTTATAAATATAATAATTCCCCGATGTGTGTTGCCAAGCCTTGTTTCCGTATAAGTTGTCTATTTGAAGATAAGTACCGTTAGCCGCACTTGGATTTGTTATTCCGGACACAGATAATGTTTGTGCCATAAAAAAATCGAACATAAAAAGTATAGCTAAAAAAGCATATTTCTTCACTAACTCACCTCTCCTTAAAATTAACCCGGTGTAATAGTTTTTAAATATAAAAAAAATAAAATAAAATTGTAATTTGTTTTAATATGAATTAATTTGAACACAAATTACTTTTTATCAAACAAAAATTGTATTCTTAAAGATTCCCATATTCGCTTTAGGAATTCGGTAAAAAACAAGTAGGAGAAAAAAATGGACGGATATTTAGGTGAAGTAAAAATGTTTGCCGGTAATTATGCTCCGGCAAATTGGGCCTTCTGCGATGGCAGGTTATTACCCATTTCAAGTTACACAGCTTTATTTTCGATACTAGGCACTCAATATGGCGGAGACGGAAGAACTACTTTCGGACTGCCTGATTTGCGATCAAGAGTTGCCATGGGGACAGGTCAAGGTCCCGGTTTATCACCCCGACACGCCGGACAAAAAGGTGGCGAAGAAAGAGTTATTTTAACTTCCGAACAAATGCCCTCGCACTCTCATAGTGTGAAATGCGATACAGTATCAGACCAAAGATCATTAAAAAAGACTCCTGCAGATAATCTGCCCGGGAATAATGATGAAAGTGCAAACTATGGTGCAAATGAAAGTGGCGGCAACCATATGAAATCCGATATGATTGAAGCTACCGGAAATAATCAACCTCATGATAATATGCCACCTTTTCTTGCAATTAACTATATCATATGTTTGATTGGAAATTATCCTCCGAGAGATTAATCTTTATGGATATCTATCTCAAGAAATATAAAGTGTCAAATTCTGATTTTGCAAAACAATTGTTTTTTGAAATTAAATCGGAGGAATTAAATTTTACTCCTCCATTTGAAAAATCAATTATTAACCTATTGAATTTTCAATTCAACGCTTACAAAAACAATTTGGAAAATTATACCAATCTTTCTAACTATTTAATTTATTCCAATAACAACTTAGTGGGTAGATTAATCTTTGTAGTTGAACAAGCCAATTTACATATTGTTGAACTTTCGATTTTGAAAAAATTCAGACGAAACAACATAGGAAAAAAAACTTTGCAATACATCCAAAAAAAATATGAGAAAGTAGGATCGTTTTCACTTTATGTCAGGAAAAATAACCCTTTTATCGAGTTTTATAAAAAATTGGAATTTGAAATAATTTCTGAAGATGAAATTAATTATTTTATGAAATTAAAAAAAAGCTCCTATAAAAAGGAGCTTTAATATTAATCATTTCCAAAAAATCACTTTTCAGCAAAAAATCACTTTTCAGCATTTTCAATTGAACCTAACCCCGACACATCAGAAACCACTTTTTCGGGATTACCGTAATACTCAACATTGCCCACCCCGGAAACATCAACATTTAAATATTTTGAAGCATAAACATTAGCACTTGATGCTCCGCTTAAATCCAAATAAACTCTTTTTGCTTTTAATCTTTTTGCCTTTAATGAGCCAGCCCCTGAAATATCCGCTTTAAACATATTTACAATTCCTTCAAGAGTTACCGTGCCAGCACCACTAAAATCCAATACAAATTCATCTTCATCCAAATTTTCAATAAATATTGAATTTGCACCCGAAGTTTCAACATAAATAAGGTTGGGTACGGTAATATCTAAAATAATATCCTCCCTTGGGGAAATACTTTTTCGTGTATCAACAATTAGCCTGCTACCTCTAACTCTAGTTCTAATGAGTCTAATTAAATTATCCTCGGCAGTTATTTTAACGCCCGGTTTTTCACCCGTTATAATATTTACTACATATGCCCCGCTTATATCCAATTTGGAAAAATCATCCAACTCCCTAAATTCATCAGTAACTCTTCCGCTTCCTCTAACACCATATAACCCGCAACTTGTTATAAAAAACATTGTGGCTATTAGCAGAATAATTACTTTGCTTTGTTTGTTTTTTAAAAAACACATAATTGTCTCCTTTAAATTTCAGACTTAGACGAAGAAAAATTTTTTTTGTTCGATTTTTAACAATTTTAATTTAAATTAATTTAATAAATTTACAAATAAGCTAAATTCGCTAACAACATAACCGTTAGGATAAATTATGTCTTTTGAATATTCTAAATTGCAAGCAGAAGTTTTTGAACATCTAATAAATGGAAGATTCAGATTAGCCCTTCAAAATGCAGAAATCTTAATAAATAGAAACCCCGATGATTCCGAAGCGGCTATTAGTTATGCTTGGGCCTTACTTGAAAACGGCAATTTTACAAAGGCTATGGAATATGCAAATCTTTCGGTTGAATTGAAAAACTATTCTGTAAAGGCCAGACTTTATCGCGGCTATATTTTAATGAGAATGAGTATTTTTGAAGGCGCTTTGGCTGATTTTGACTTATCAATTCAAAAGCAAAAAGAAAATTTATCGTGGACATACTTAAACAAAGCTAAAGCATTAGCCGGTTTAGGCAAATTCAGAGAAGCCAAACTGGCTTTTGAATTGGGAATTACTCTTGACGAAGGCAAAAATCCAAATCTGGAAGCATGCAAAAATTACTATGATTTAATTTTGAATCTGGAAAAAAACAAAATTAAAATTACTCAAAAAAATCATCTCGAATATATTAATCTGGGAAATAAAGCTATTGAAGATAAAGAATACTGGTTTGCTTTATACTTAGCAAAATATATCTTAAAATTAGAAAAAGTTAAATCCATTAACTATTCTGCAAATCTTCTTGAGCTGGAAGCAATGTATCGCTTATTCCAATTTAAACCGGCTTTGGAAAAAGCCAAAAAACTTGAAAAATTACTTAAAAATAATGTGAAATTTATTTCGATTGTTGCAGGAATTAAAAAAGCTCTAAAAATACCTGAGGATAACGAAAAAGAGAACAACAAAAAAACAAACCTTGCATCAAATAAACAACCGGATAGTAACATCAAAAATAACAATGAATCTGACACTACTACTAAACCTATAAAAATCACCCCCCCACAATTTTACGAAAATAATTTTATTGAAGCTTTTTCATTGAAAATGTTTGATGTATCAGAAGACAAAAATAAACACGTAAGAAATTATTACAAATGTTTCGATAAAAATCTAATTCAATATATTGGTGCTGAAATAATTTTTAACAATCAGTTTTTTAGAATTAAAAATTCCAATTACTCTGGCTTTGCCCTTTGGAAACTTAATAACATTGAAATCGGGAAAAACAAATTTTCATTGAAGGTTGATAAAGACTGGGACTCTGTAATTTTCGTTCAAACAATGGGTACCTCAAATCCGGGTGAGTGGGATTCCGGTTTGGGAAAAGTAAGTATCTACATCGAAAACACTTTGGTTTGCGAAAGAGAATTTTTAGTAGGCGAAAAAACCGAGCCGGAAAACATTTCATCCAAAGAAGTGTTTTCAGATGATAAATCAAAAGTAATTAGCCAAACCGAAACTAAAAGTTTAGATGAATTACTAGAAGAACTAAATAAATTTATCGGCTTAAACAGTATAAAAAACGCAATAAAAGATTTTATAGATTATTTGGAATTTATAAAAGAAAGAAAAGCAGCCGGATTAAAGTCGAAAGATGATGTTTCAATAAATGCCATATTTTTAGGAAACCCCGGAACCGGAAAAACAACCATCGCACGAATTATGGGTGGAATTCTACGAGCAATGGGTATTCTTGAAAAAGGTCATGTGGTTGAAGTTGATCGTGCTGCCCTTGTTGGACAATACATAGGTGAAACCGCTCAAAAAACCGAAGCCCTAATTGAAGAAGCTTTGGGCGGCGTACTTTTTATTGATGAAGCTTACACTTTAGTAAAAAAAGGTGGTTCCGGACAAGATTTCGGGCAAGAAGCAATCGACATCTTGCTTAAAAGAATGGAAGATAAAAAAGGGCAATTTACTGTTATTGTTGCCGGCTATCCTGATGAGATGAACACATTTTTAAACTCTAACCCCGGATTGCTATCCCGATTTACACATACTTTCAATTTTGAAGATTACACACCTGATGAATTACTTCAGATTTTAAATTTGAATTTAAAAAGCGAAGAATTTGAATTAGAAAAAGCTGCTGAAGAATATATCAAAAAAGAATTTATTAACCTTTACAGAAAAAGAGATCAAACATTTGGTAATGCGCGGTTAGTTAGAAAAATTTTTGACGGAATGAAAATTAATTTAAGCAAACGATATTTGCATCTGGCGGATACGGAAAAAACTCGACACGCTTTAACAACAATTTCAATTGAAGATGTGAAAAAAATTTTTGAAGAAGATAAATCAAAGGAAGTTTCTCTGCCCATAAATGAAGAATTGTTAGCCGAATCATTAAATGATTTAACACGTTTAACCGGTTTATCTGCCGTTAAAAAAGAAGTGGAAAACATGATTAAACTAGCTCGATATTATATTGAATCGGGGCAAGATGTAAAAAAACAATTCGGCTCACATATTCTGTTTCTCGGTAATCCGGGTACAGGCAAAACTACCGTTGCCCGAATAATCAGTAAAATTTTTGCAGCCCTCGGCATTTTGGAAAAAGGGCATTTGGTTGAAACCGACAGAAGAAATCTTGTTGCAGGATATGTTGGACAAACCGCTGAAAAGACTACCGCCATAATTGACAAAGCACTTGGCGGCACTTTATTTATTGATGAAGCTTATACTTTAATTTCAGGAAATTCAAGTTCCGATTTCGGTAAAGAAGCCATTGATACTTTGTTGAAAAGAATGGAAGATGACCGTGGAAAATTTATTGTAATAGCAGCAGGCTACACAAATGAAATGAAACAATTTTTAGCATCAAACCCGGGAATGCAATCCCGTTTCAATCGTAAATTCGAATTTGAAGACTATTCCCCCACCGAGCTATTGGAAATAACCAATAGATTTCTGAAATCAAAAAGCTTGATCTTAACTCCGGAAAGCGAAAAAAAATTGAAATTATATTTTGAACAAATTTATAAATCCAGAGATGAAAATTTCGGTAATGCCCGCATAGTTCGAAATATTTTAACCGATGCAATCCAAAAACAATTGCTTCGGATTGCTGATACCCCACACGAAAAACGAACCGAAAAATTAATTAAAGAATTAATTTCCGATGACTTTGAAATATTAAAAAATATTACAGTTGTAAGCCCCGAAAATTTAGACCTTAATGAAAATTATTTATTAAACCAATTAAATGAATTTGTTGGTAAAGAAAATGTAATTCAAAAATTTGACGGAATTTTAAAAAGCCTGAATCTTTTGGCTGAAAGAAAAAAACGCGGATTAAAAACCCGTCCAATAAATTTACATTCGATTTTCATGGGAAATCCAGGAACAGGTAAACATAAAGTAGCCAAATTATTCGGACAAATTTACTGCGCAAAAGGAGTTTTATCAAAAGGTCATTTTGTTAAAATCGATAGAACGGATTTAATTGGCGGATATAGCGGCTTTGCAACCGAACAAGTTGAAAAAATATTTTCAAAAGCAAAAGGTGGTGTTTTATATATTGATAGTGCCGAAAATATTTTTGCCGGAAAAAATGAATTTGAAAATGAAGCCGCTTATGCAATTTTTCGGAAAATAAAAAATTTGGATTCTTCGGCATTAGATTCTTCAACAATAGTTATTTTAGCCGGCGTTAAAAATATATTACAAAGTGTTATTGCAAATAATTCCGATTTTAAAATCTTATTCCCAAATATTTTTGAATTCGAAGATTATACACCTCGCCAACTTTTAGAAAATATGAATATTGAAGCTATTAAAAACGGTTATCAATTGGACGAGGGTGCTTTGCAACTTTCATTAGATATGTTCGAATCTATCTATAAAAAACGTAGTAAAGATTTCAAAAACTCGTATATTGTTAGAGAAATTTTATTTAAAGCTATTACTAATCAGGAAGAAAGATTGGCGGGTAAAACCAATCTAAGCAATCAAGAACTTACCACTTTAACTTTTGAAGATTTTGAAAAAATTAGCATCACTCAATACTTGTAGAAGTAAATATTAATTGATTACTATCCGGATCAAAAACTGAGAATGAAATCAAATTACCGGTTTTGTCTTTTTTAATTTTATTAATCTTCAATTTATTTCTTAAAGTTGAAAAATATCCAATAAAATTTTCAACTTTTATTTTGAGCCTAAAATTATTTTTAAAATTAATTTTGTTGGAAAACTTTAAATTAAAAGCCGGAATTATAAATTCATCTTTATTTAGTACTTTTAACTCCACCAACAAATCCGACTCATAAAAATTCTTAAGCAACTGAAAATTTTTTGAGCCGATTTCAATTTGAACTTCAGAAATAAATATTTTACTCACTCTGTTATTTTTTTTATTCAAAACCATTTTGCCAATAACAAACCAAGAAATTCCAAACCCAATAAATAAAGCGGCAATGGTAATTAAATTCCGATATTTTTTCATTTTAGATTTAACCTTTTAATTATTTCCCCCGCTAACCGGGTGGTAAATGTTCGAGGCAAAAATTTTGTTATTAAAACTAAAACTTTGTTAATCAAACCATCCACCACAGAACTTTTTTTATTCAAATTTTTTAATGCAGTATGCACAACTTTTTCCGTGTTTCTTAAAAACGGGCCGCCTTTCATTTTAGCTACTTTAAAAAAATCAGTTTTTGTTGATCCGGGACTCACTGCAACAACATCAATATTATTTTTCCTTAACTCAACAGCAAGGGCCTGCCCAATGTACAAGTTAAAAGCCTTTGAAGCGGAATAAACTGCTGAAAACGGAGTTGAATAAAAAGCTAAAATCGAACTTAGAAAAATAATTGCACCTCTATTTTTTTTAATCATTTTATTCGCAAAATAATTAGTTAAAAGTGCCGGAGCAACACAGTTTAAATTAACCATATTTTTAATACTGCTAAAATCTTGATTTACAAAATCACCTGAAAAACCAAACCCCGCATTATTAACCAAAATTCCTATTTCTATCTCCGAAAGCTCTGAGAAAAGTTGCTCCAAATTTTCGGTCATTGATAAATCCAAAGCAATTATTTTTACTTGCACGTTATTTTTAGATTCAATTTCATTTTTAATATTTTTCAGCAATTCAAATCTTCTTGCAACTAAAACAAGATTTATTTTTTCATTGGCAATTTTGAAAGCAAATTCTTTTCCAATACCAGAAGATGCTCCTGTAATTATTGCCCATTCACCGTATTTTTTCAAATTATACATTTTGACCTCAAAAAAAAAGCTGTGAAAAAATCACAGCTTTAAATTATTTATTTTAATGTTATCCACCAAAATCATCCATAAGAATATTTTCAGGCTCAACTCCAAGATTAAGCAACATGTTAACAACAGCCTGATTCATCATCGGAGGTCCGCAAATATAGTATTCACAATCTTCCGGAGCGGGATGATTCTGTAAATAGTTTTCAAGTAAAACATTATGAATAAATCCTACATAACCTGTCCAATTATCCTCCGGTCTAGGTTCAGAAAGCGCTAAGTGCCATTTGAAATTAGGATTTTCCTCTTGCAATTTATCAAACTCTTCAACGTAAAATGCTTCTCGGAGACTTCGGGCGCCATACCAAAATGACATTTTACGTTTTGAGTGAATTCTTTTCAATTGGTCAAAGATATGCGAACGCATCGGAGCCATTCCGGCACCACCGCCAATAAAGACCATTTCATTATCAGTATCTTTGGCAAAGAACTCGCCATAAGGACCTGAGATAGTAACCTTATCACCTGGTTTTAAGTTAAATATAAAAGAAGACATTTTACCCGGAGGCACATTCGGGTTTCTTGGCGGAGGGGAAGCAATTCTAACATTGAGCATAATAATTCCTTCTTCCAAGGGAAAATTCGCCATTGAATATGCTCGCAAAACCGGTTCATCAACTTTTGAAACATATTGCCATAAATTGAATTTATCCCAATCCTCATGATATTCTTTATCGATAATAAAATCTTTGTAGTGAACCGTATGAGGCGGAGCTTCAATTTGAATATAACCTCCGGCACGAAAATCAACTTTTTCATCCTTTGGCAATTCTAACACCAATTCTTTAATAAAGGTTGCAACATTATTATTAGAACGAACCGTACATTCCCATTTTTTAATATCAAAAACTTCGGCCGGTATTTCTAATTTCAAATTTCCTTTAACGGGAACTTGGCAAGATAACCTATAGCCTTCTCGGATTTGTTTTCTGTTAAGTTTCGATTTTTCGGTTGGTAATACATCGCCACCGCCTTCAAGTACTTTGCATTTACATTCTCCGCAAGTGCCGCCACCGCCACATGCAGACGGTAAATAAACCTGATTAGAAGCTAAAACGTTAAGTAATTTGCCGCCAATTGGCACTTCTAAAGTTTTATCTTCGTCTTCGTTAATATCTATTTTGACTTTCCCGCTAGGTACTAATTTTGATTTTGCAATCAAAATAACAATAACAAGAAGAATCACAATTAGCGTGAACATTACCACGCCTAATAAAATTAAATTCATTCCTTCCATTAAGAAAACCTCTATAATTGAATTCCGGAAAATAACATAAAGGCAATAGCCATTAAACCAACAGTAATAAACGTAATTCCAAGTCCGCGTAAACCACTTGGAATATTACTATATTTTAATTTTTCTCTAATGCCGGAAAGAGCAATAATTGCAAGGGCAAAGCCTACTCCCGAACCTAAACCGAAAACAACGCTTTCGCCAAAAGCATAATCTCTTTCCACCATAAACAATGTTCCACCAAGAATAGCACAGTTAACCGTAATAAGTGGCAAGAAAATACCTAGTGCATTATAAAGAGAGGGTACATATTTATCTAAAACCATTTCAAGAATTTGAACTGTTGCAGCAATAACACCAATATATGTTATTAATCCCAAAAAATTTAAATCCACATTTTCTAATCCAACCCAACTTAAAGCTCCTTCGCGAAGAACCAAGTTAAATATCAGATTATTAATAGGAACTGTAATTGCTTGAACGAATGCTACGGCAACGCCAAGCCCAATAGCAGTTTCCACTCTTTTTGAAACCGCAACGAAAGTACACATTCCAAGAAAGAATGCAAGTGCCATATTTTCAATAAATACGGATTTAATAAATAAACTTAAATAATGCTCTAACATTTTAATCCTCCTCCACTTGTTCCGGTTTCATAGTTCTAATTATCCAAATAATCATTCCGATTAAAATAAATGCACTTGGAGATAATAAAAATAAACCGTTAGGAGTGTACCAACCACCGTCGGTGTTTAAGGAAAAAATTGTATATCCAAGTAATTTACCCGAACCAATTAATTCTCTAAAAAATCCAACGGTTAATAAAATAAATGTATAACCGAGACCGTTGCCTAAACCATCAACAAAGCTAATAGCAGGCGGATTTTGAAGTGCAAAACCTTCTGCACGTCCCATCACAATACAATTAGTAATAATTAAACCAACATAAACAGAAAGTTGTTTACTAACTTCAAAAGCGAATGCCTTTATTAACTGATCTGCAATTATTACTAACGATGCAATTATTGTCATTTCAACTAATATTCTAATGCTTGAGGGGATATGTTTTCTTATTAAGCTTACCGCTGCATTCGAAAAGGCGGTTACAAATGTAACTGCAAGTGCCATTACGATTGCTGTTTCCAGCTTCGAAGTAACAGCCAAGGCAGAACAAATACCTAATATTTGTAATGCAATAGGATTGTTATTAAAAACCGGATCCAACAAAGTTTTTTTAAGACTACTCATTTATGCACCTCCTTTCAAGTTTCTGAAAAAAGGACCATATCCATCTTTCCCTAACCAAAATCTAACCAAGTTCGAAACACCTCTTGTTGTTAATGTAGCACCGGATAATCCGTCAACTTTATATTCAGCTCCCTTTTCCGAGGGATTAACTATACTTTTAATAACTTCAATTTTAACATTCCCGTTTTTATCGAAGGCTTGTTTTCCGTCCCAACTTGCTTTCCATTTCGGATTATCAACCTCGCCACCAAGTCCGGGAGTTTCACCATGCTCATAAAAAGTTATTCCCTTTATTGTATGCAAATCCTTATCGATTGCAATAAATCCCCATAAAGTTGACCAAAGACCTTTCCCATAAATAGGGAAAATATATTTTTCAATTTCATTGTTTTTTACAACTTTGTAAAGAATCATTTTTTTAGGAATTCTTTTTATTTTAGCTAAGTCTTGTTCCGGAGTTAAATCTAAACCTAATTCAGGATCGGCTGCAACTTTTTTAATATCAAAGGTAGTTGGATCTAACAAACCGACACATTCTTCGCTTTTCATTTCTACGCCGGTTTTCAGGTTAACTACAACAGGTTGAATAGATTTCTCGTAAGTTTCAACAATATCAGTACCTTCGGAATATAATCCACCGGCAATTAAAATATTCTTCAATTTATCTAATTTTCTATTTTCGTCCTGCTTTCCTTTAAGCGAGACAAATGCACTGGAAACCAATACCGAACAAACAAGGCAGACACCCAATGCAACAATCAAAGTTTTTTTAACCGTATCAGTTTGCATTTCTTAGTTGTCTCCTCTTTATATTTCTATTAACAAAAATTTTATCAAAAATAGGCGCAAAAGCATTACCGAATAAAATTGCAAGCATCATACCTTCCGGAAAAGCGGGGTTTAATACGCGAATTAAAACCACCAAGGCTCCGATAAGCAAACCGTAAATCCACTTCCCACCATTGGTAAATGCGGATGAAACCGGATCTGTAGCCATAAACACCGTACCGAAAGCAAAGCCGCCAACAACAAGATGCCAAACAGGGGAAATTGCAAACATCGGATTAGTATTACTACCGGCAAAGTTTAGGAAAAGTGAAAAAGTAACCATGCCAATTATAATGCTCAGCATTATTCTCCACGAACCAATTCCGGTAACAATTAAAATTACAGCTCCAATTAAACAAGCCAATGTTGATGTTTCGCCCATTGAACCTGGAATTAAACCAATAAATGCATCATACCAACTTGAAGATAATTTCATAAGCGGATCGGCCAATTGTGCTAATGGCGTAGCCTGACTAACACCATCTATTGCAACCCAAACTTTGTCGCCTGAAATTTGTGCCGGATAAGCAAAAAATAAAAATGCACGTCCAACCAAAGCAGGATTAAAAACATTCATTCCAACACCACCAAAAACTTCCTTCCCAATTACAACTCCAAAACTTACTCCAAAAGCAACCTGCCAGTAAGGTATGTTCGGAGGAACAATGAGCGGAAATAATAAGCTTGTTACCAAAAAGCCTTCGGCAATAGGATGCTTTCTAATTGTGGCAAACAACACCTCCCAAAAACCGCCAACCATAAGTGTAACAATATACACAGGGAAAAAGTACAAGGCTCCGTGAATAATATTAGCAAAAAAGTTACCCGCATCAAAAGCAATTCCTAATGTTGCCAATAAGCTTTGCTGCCATGTGTGGGGTTGAAAATCGGCAAGTTTTTGGATTGCCAAATTTGCTTGATAACCTGTATTATAAAGTGCCATAAAAACAGCCGGAATTAAGGCAAGTACAACTATTACCATTGTACGTTTTAAATCCAAAAAATCGCGAATATGCGAAGCTCTTTTGGTTTTTGTTCCGGTTGTGAAAAGAAAAGAATCTATTGCTTCGAATAAATAAAAAAACTTTGTTCCTTTCAGATTCTCTTCCTGTTTGTCGAGAAAATTTCTTAAAAACTTCACTATCCTTCCTTTTCAATTAAGGTTAATGTATTTCTTAAAATCGGTCCGTATTCATTTTTAGACGGACATACAAAAGTACACAAAGCCAAATCCTCTTCAACTAATTCGAGGCAGCCAAGTTTTTCAGCTTCTTCCACATCGTTTACCGAAAGCGAACGAAGCAAAAATGTTGGTAAAATATCCAGCGGCATAACTTTTTCATAACTTCCAATTGGAACAATTGCCCTGATTCCGCCATTTTGATCGGTATCATATTCAATTTTTCCCGGTGAAAGTTTTGAAAAGACCGTAGGTTTAACTGAAAATTTATTAAAAGCCGGAGCAAGCCAACCAAAGAATTTCTTTTTAGGATTATCCGAAATAACAGAAATCTGTCTGTGATATCTTCCTAAATAATCTTCAGCCGCTTCAGCTTTTCTGCCTGAAAAAACAGATCCTGAAATTGCTCTGAATTTTTCTTCTTTTGTTTCTTCGGCAATCAATTCACTAACAGAAGCACCAATTTGAGTTTTAATTAATTTGGGCTCCTTTACCAGTGGCCCGCCAAGCGCAATTATTCTTTCAGTAAAGATTTTTCCGGTTAAAAATAATTTTGCAATGACAATTACATCTTCAACATTTAAATACCAGACTAATCTGTTTCTACCCACGGGAGCTAGGAAATGAATATGGGTTCCCGTTAAACCTGCAGGATGAGGGCCGTCAAACTCTTCAATACTTAGCTTATCGAATTTTTCAATGTTGAAATCCGAATTGGGTTTTTGGCAAAAATAGATTTTGCCATCTGTTAATTTCGAAATAATTTGCAATCCCAGATTTAATTCTTCCGAGCTATTAGAAATAAGATATTTAACATCTGCTGCAAGTGGGTTTGTATCCATTGCATTAACAAAAATAGCATACGGAGCATCATCCGGATTAGCAACTTTCCCAAACGGACGGGCGCGGAATGATGTCCAAGTTCCAGAATTAATTAGCTGAGTTTGAATATCTTCTTTAGAAAGGTTGTTAATTTCGTTTTTGGAGTATGATTTGAATAAAACTTCATTATCCCCTTCAACCTCAATAACTAAAGATAAAAATGCTCTTCTTTCGCCACGATTAATTTCAACAACTTTTCCCGAAACAGGAGCAGTATATTTTACTGCAGGCATTTTTTTGTCGGTAAAAAGTAATTCGCCTTTTTTTACAATATCCCCTATTTGGACATTCATAGTAGGCTTCATTCCAACATAATCATTGCCTAAAACAGCTACTCTGCTAACATTTTTTTCGATAATTTTGGAAACATCCGGTTGGCCTTTTATGGGAAGGTCTAATCCTTTCTTAATTTTAATAAGTCCCATATTTTCCTTAGAAATTACTTTTAGATTTTTTATTTTATACTATAAACTATTATTTTCCAATGAAAAAAACAAAATAAAAGTTATAATCGTAATATAGAAAAAAATATAAAGTGAAAAAGAAAAAAGAATTGTTGATTAAAAAAGAATTATTAGTCTTATTCTAGCATATAAAAAAGCTCCGTTTTTCGGAGCTTTTTTTAGCAAATCTTGCAAATTATTTTGATATTAAACTATTTAATGAAATTCTTATTTAAAAATAGCTCTCATTGGATCCCAATCAGGTAAAACTATTGGTTTTGTATTAAACAGATTTAATTCATCCTGTGTTAAGTATTTTTTATTTACAATTACCGTATAAACATATTCATCGAACCAATTATCATACATTGTCCAAAATCCGCCGTTGCCACCTTTTGTGCCCCAACTATTTTCAACTTTCCATTTTAAAGGTTTATTATTTTTTACATCAACACCAACAAAAACCATGGCATGATTTGGTGTACTTAAATGGTATTTAATTCTATCGGATTTAGATAGTTGGTCTGCAAATCCGTAAAGAGAAGCGTAATCATAAAGACCTTTAGCCATAATACCTTTTTTGCTTTCCATATCATGTGAAACGTCGGCTCCAAACCATACAGGTTCTCCGTTCTGAAGTGCTTTTAATGCACACTCTTTAACTCTGGAAATAGGCAGATTAACAAAGGTCATATCTCCTCTATCTTCCATGTTAGTGCAATATTTAATCTGATACAATTTATTCTGAGTATAAGCAGGATAATCTACTACCGTAACATAATCTTCCAGATTTACTTGAATTGCATCTTTATAAAATTCCATTGGAGTATATTTTTTTTCGATTATCTTGTTATCTTTGTTTTTTACTTTCCAAGTAAATTCACTTACAGGCTCGCCTAAATGCATAACCAATAATTGATAAACTTTTTTCAATGCTTCAATTTTTCTTGAACGCAATGTTTTCACTGAAATTCCGTTTGCTGCCATTTCTCTGAATTTTATAGCCGTTTGAAGCAAATACGATTTGAGTACTCTATTCATAGTACCTGAATGACTACTATTATAAGTTTCAGGTTGAGCCGATTTTGGAACTATTCCATATTTTTCAATTAAATTAACATAATAATTCCACCAAGCACCGTCGCCTGTGGGATCTGCAATTAATGCTTGTAATTCTCTATCGTCAAAACCTTTATTTCTAGTATTAATGATTTGTTCTAAAAAAAAGTTGGCTTTTTCTAATTTATCCCAAAAGAATAAAAATGATTGGGAAAATTCGAATGAAGCAAGATTAAATTTTTTCATTACAGCCGGTCTCATTACATTTAACCCGGCAAACATCCAACAGCGACCGGAACTTTGTTGATTTGTTATTCCCTTGTGTTTGATTTCGGTATTAAAGTATGAATCATAATTATTTAGAATATCTCTATCCATTACTAATTTTCTTGCATCAACACTAGTTAGTGCATTAATCCATGCTTTGGTTTTTGCATCAATTTTTACTGATTTTTTTAAAATACCAATTGTTTTTTTGTCTAATGTTTTTATCCCCTCAGCAAAAACAAAAGACGATATTACAATAAATATTAAAAGAAACAGAGAAATAATTTTTCTTTGCATTTCAACTCCCTATAAATTATTAATAAATAATTTATGTTCCCCTCGTTGAAAAACGGGGGGAACATAAAAAAACTTTAATCTGCTTTAGTTCAATCTGTTTTAGTTTTAAATCCTTTCATCATCCAAGGTTTGGCAATTATTAAGCCGACTGAACTAATCATTGCAATTGCACCATAAATAAGCCACATTGTTTCTGAATCCATTTGAGAAGTAGGAACATCGGCAGGAATGTACTTCATCAGAAAATAGCCTGAATACAAAGGCACAATAGCCTTTGTTAAAAACCAAGGGAATTGGCCTATTCCCATGTAAATACCGGTCATATTTTTCGGTGCAATTTCAGCCACCCATTGTAAAAATCTTGGTTGCCATAAACTTTCACCAACTGTCATTATAACTAAATACAACACCAAATTTAAAGTTGTTGGGCCAAAAGCCAAAATAAAAGTGGGCGCTGCCATAATAAAAGTACCAATAATCATCATTTTATAAGTATCTTTTTTTATAGTAAATGCGGTTGCTACCGGTGCCAAAATAAATACCAAAAACGGATTTAGATTCGAGAAAAACTCGAAATTGTCTTTAACGGCTCCTTCAAAAGCACGAGAAGTATAAAGCGGAATAGTTAACCAATTATGTGCAAATAAAGTTTGCACAAAAATTAGAATGAAAATAAAAAACATAAATCTGCCATCTTTGATTGGGAAATTCTTCAAATAGAATTTCACTTTTTCCATTGTAGATAAGCCAGCCAACGGATCATCTTCATCAGGTTCTTTATTATCATCTTTTCTAGCTTGAGTTGCAGCATCTTTTTCAGCTTTTTTAGTAATAAGCACGGCAACCGCAATTAATCCAACTACATTTAAAACAATGTAAACCCAGAACACTCCTTCCATTCCTGCTGATTTTCTAATTGGAGGAGCAATTATTGCCGGCAAATAACCGCCCAAATTCATTAAAGCATAAAGCATAGCATAACCCATTGCAGCAGTTTCTTTGTTAGTAAACTTTTTAACCGCAGCATAAGCAGCAGGTTGATAAATGCCATAACCAATTACTACGCCGATAATTCCTAAAAAAGCAAAAATATATGCACCGTTCCAAACTCCGGGGCCTCCTAAAGTTGGAGAAACAACAATTAATGTTCTGCCCAACAACATAACAAATAATGCCACAAGTATTGCTTTCCGAACACCAATCCAATCCACGGTTCCGCCAAGAACTAACATTGCGATGGTAATACCGGCAGTTAATACACCTGTTAGATGAGAAGCTTCAATGTCATTTAAGCCAAGAGATTGATTAAAGAATATTACAAGATAGCTTAGAAACCCAAAGTATATTAGCCCTTCTAAAATATATGAAATATTCACGCCTGTTAATGCTCGTGATGTATGCACAATATCTATAAAAGGTTGAGTTGTTTCCATCACAATTTTGTTAAAACCCGATTTTTCTTCATCAGATTTTTCGGAATCAGCTTTTTTGGGTGCCAAATAAATATAAAGAGATGGCAAAATTAAAAAAGATAACGCCAACCACAATGGGCCATTGTAGCCTTTGTTAATTGCAATTCTGGTTGTGGAAAATACTATTGCTACTATTAGTACCAATCCTAATCCAACCGCTAAACTTAAGTCCATAACTTTCCTCTAATTTAATTTTAAACTATGTTTACTTCAAATTCTAAATTTATTCCAAATTCTTCGTTTACTTTAGCGCGCACCTTATTTGCAAATGATAAAATTGCTTCACCATTCTTGGTGCCATAATTTACAATAATTAGTGCCTGCTTCTGGTAACAACCAACAAAATTTTCTTGTTTCCCTTTAAATCCTGTTTTTTCAATTAACCAACCCGCGGGTATTTTGATTGTGGCATCACTATTTGTAAAAGAGGGAATGCTATTATATTTTTTTTCAAGTTCCAAGTATTTGCTTTTTGAAATAGAGGGATTTTTAAAAAAACTTCCTGCATTTCCAACCTCTCTGTAATTAGGCAATTTTCGTTCTCGTATATTTTTGATAGTTTCGGCAACTTTGAAAGCAGTAAGTGTTTCTTCAAGATTAAACACTTTCTTCAAACTTGAATAATTTAAATTTAAACTAAATGTTTTATTTAATTTAAAAGTAACCGCAACAATTAAAAATTTATTTTTTAATTTGGATTTAAAAACACTATTGCGATATGAGAAATTACATTGACTATTCGAAAACAATTCAATTTCACCGGTCTGAAGATTAATTACTTCAACTTCCTCGATAAACTCTTTCACTTCAACGCCGTATGCTCCTATATTTTGAATTGGTGAAGCCCCGACAGAACCCGGAATTGCAACCAAATTTTCAATGCCAAAATAATTTTTTTCAATACAGTAATAAACAAAATCGTTCCAATTTTCACCTGCCGATGATTTTATCCAAACATTTTCTGAAGTTTCCTTTATCTTATTTATACCCTTTGAATTAACTTTTAAAACTATCCCGTCATAGTTTTTAGTAAAAAGTACGTTGCAACCTTCACCAAGAATAAATACTTTTCTGTTTGTAAAAAAATCTTCTTTAATCAGATTAATAATCTCTTGTTTTGAAGTTACTTCCACAAACTGATTAGCAAAAACTTCAACACCAAAACTGTTGTACTTTTTTAGATTTTTATTTTCAGTAATTTTCATAAATCAATTTAAATTTAAAATTTCTTTTCCATCAGAGCCAAACAAAAATGCTCCTCCAAAATCAGTTCTATAGATTTTTATTTTATTTCGTTTCAATCTCGATATAACTTCATTACTCGGATGCCCAAATCTATTATTCTTACCGGCACTAATCAAGGCTTTTCGAGAATTAGTGAAATTTAAAAATCTTTGAGAAGTAGCTGTTTTACTTCCGTGATGAGATACCTTTAAAATATCAGCCTCCAAAAAATCAGAATATATTTCGCATAATTCATTTTCTCTCAAAAATTCAGCATCACCACAAAACAAAAAGGAACATTCGTTAAATACAATTTTCAAAATCATACTATTGTTATTTTTACTTCTAAATTTTCTCTCTCCTTTTAAAGAATAGATTCTTACATTGCCGATTTTCATTGGTTTTGGTTCAATTGAAATAAACTGTGATTGTGAAAATTCAGCATTTAACCGACTATAATTCTTATCGGCAATAATGGTCGGCGTAACAAATATTGAATCGATCCCAATTTTCCCTACCAAAGAAAACAAGCCTTTATAATGATCGGCATCCATGTGCGAAATAAACACATAATTAATTTTTTTAATATCAAAAAAATCTAACGTTGGTAAAATAGACCTGCAACCGGCATCAAAAAATCTTGATTTATTGCCTGCATCAATCAAAGCTATTTTGTTATTCGGAAATTTAATTAAAAATGAATCACCCTGTCCAACATCAAGCATTAGCAACGAAAAAGGATATTTATAAAATTTATTTACAGTACAAACTTTTTGAATTAAATAAATATTGGTAACAAATAAAATTAGAAAATAAAAATAAAATCTTGGTGAATGTTTTTCTTTGAATAAAAAAATTAACGCTGATACTAGAACAGTAATAAAGAATATTCCCCAATTATTTAAATGATGAAATTGAAGAGTAGCAAACGATTGACTTCCGAATAAGTTTATTAAATTAAAAATAAATTCTACTAAAATATTTACAAAACCTGTAAAGAAAATAGTAACCGGTGATAATAAAATTACTAAGATAGCAAGCGAAATCAATATTACCAGCAAAGGAATAATAAAAACATTTACTACCGGTGCTATAATGCTAACCTCTTTAAAGTGCAACAAAATCAGAGGCAAAGTGCCAAGTTGAATTGAAAATGACGCCAAAAATATTTTTATAAAATACTTTAATATTAAATTAATATTCCCGAAATTAATTTTTTTCTCAAAAACCGGATATATAATTACGAGTGATAATACGGCTGCAAAAGACATTTGAAATCCAATCTCAAAAAATTGAGCCGGAGAAAACAAAAGTATTAACAAAGCGGTCGCAAAAAGAATATTTAAAATATTATCAGATCTATTTGTGATTTTTACAATAATAAATAACGATGTCATGAGCACTGCTCTAACAGCACTAATTGGAAAACCGGTTATCATTAAAAAAACTGCCAATAAAAGAATAGTAAGTATGCCTCTAATCTTTAATGGTAACAAGAAAAACACAAAGTAAACTATTAAAGCAATAATACCGACATGCAAACCCGAAACAGCAAGAATATGAATCACACCTGCGTTATTCATAAATTTTTTCTGTGAATAATTAATGGCGTTTCTTTCGCCCAAAAATATACCGCGAAGAAAATTAGCCGCTTTGGGTTTAAATATCCTGTGAAGATATTTATCAAATTTATTTCTAACTGAAAATATTTTTTCTTCAATAGAGAAATTTTTGCTTTCCCATATTTTAATTTTGGCTCTTGCCGAGCAATTAATTATTCCCGATAAATTATTTTCATTCAAATAATTCTGATAATCAAAATCACCATAATTTAAAATATTCTTTCCTATTTCAATTGAACCGATAAAGTTTAGAGTATCATTAATCCCGATTCGTTCTTCCAAGTTATTTTGAGTTTGCTTTTTATCTTTCCAAAAATTTATTAAAAATTTTTTTTGTCGTTTCTTTTCTATTCTTTTCCCATTCAATCCAATAAGTTGTGCCTCAATTTGCAACTTATTTTCTACTTCAAGCCGTTTGCCTATAACTTCAACAGTTATTTCCTGAGATTTATTTTTGGGTTTTATAAAAGGATAAGTTGCCTTTTCGGGAATATTTATTTTGGCATTTATAAATGATAATATAATTATCAATACCAGTAAAACAACCGAAATCAGTTTATTTTGAGCTTGAATTTTTTGAATAAAAAATATTGAACCTAAGAATATTAAAGTTAAAATTAATAAAAAATATAAATCGAGATTTAAAAATTCAGTAAATAGAATCCCTATTAAATAGGCAATAGATATTTTGATAATCGGATATTTAAGCATCAATAAAACTTTAAGATATTCTTTTTAATTTCAGATATTTTTGAAACAGTTTCAGAGAAATATTTGGAATTCACACCCGCAGTTATAGTTAGGGCCGGATTTCGTGTATGCTGCTTTGTGGATAAATCTTCAAAATTACCATGATCAGAACAAATAATAAGCGATATATTAGAAGGTAATTGTTTTAATACAAAAAACAGAAAATCGTCTAATGTATTAACAATTGCCTCAAACTCATCTTTTAATCTTAGATGCCCTAAATGGTCAGTTAAGAAATATTCAAACAAAGTAAAATGATTTTCAGAAGCAATTTTAAACAATCTTTTAGCCGCAGTTTGCGGTTTAATAATAGGTAAATTATAATTCAATTTTTTTACCCAACGAAAATTATCAATTTCAGCACTTAAAGCTTTCCCTTTTCTTAAGTCTGTTGATTTCTTTAATTTTACTCCGGCCAAATTACAACTAAGCGTAGTAAAGCTAATCCGTTTTTTCCCTGAGCGTAAGTAATCAAAAAATATTTTCGGATAAGCATTGGCAAAAGCTACTTTTTTATCTTTCAATAAAAAATCGTGAAAAATATTTGTTTCTGAAATTATTTTATCCAAAGATGGTGGTGGGAAAGGTCCAAAATGCCGACCTAAAATTTTAGGTGCGTTGATACCACAAAATATTGATGTTTGGCCAGTGCCACTCTGTGGTATTCCATCAACCCCTAAATTTGCATCTGTTGGGAATAAATATTTATCATCCTTTCGTAAAAATTGATTTTTTAAATGTGGAGTTTCACCAAAAATATTTTTCAAGAATTTAAATTCTCTTTTAAAAAATGGATTTATCTTCGGATTAGCTTCACCTATTCCAACACCATCTAAAAAAATAATTAACGTAGAATTCACACCTATTCCTTCGATTCAACTAAAATTGTTACCGGACCATTATTTAATATTTTCACTTCCATCATTTCTGCAAATATGCCTGTTTTAATTTTATCTTCACCAAGATTTATTTTTAATCGATCAATAAATTTTTCATAAAGTTTGTTTGCCTCTTCGGGTTTGGCAGCATCATCAAAACTCGGGCGATTACCTTTTCTGGCATTACCGTATAAAGTAAATTGTGAAATTATTAAAATTTCGCCCTTAATTTCTTTAATTGATAAATTCATTTTGTTATTTTCATCTTCAAAAATTCTAAGATTACAACATTTATCCGCAACAAAAAAGACATCCTCATCGGTATCACCTTTTTTCACTCCCAATAGGATTACCATTCCTTTTTCAATTTCTTTAAAATAATTTAATCTTTTAATTTCAACATGCGCCTGTGAAACTCTTTGCACTAAAGCTCTCAATGTTTCTCTCCCCAAACAATTCTTTCAATATTTAAATAATCTAATCTTGAATTAATTAATGTGTATTTATTTAATGTTAAAATATTTTTAATTTTGTTTGCTTGATTATCACCCGATTCAAAATAAATCCTACCTTTGGGTTTCAATAATTCCAGACTCAATTTTGCAATTCGTTCATAAAACTTATATCCGTTATTAAAGTCACTTAATGCTATTTTGGGCTCAAAAAATAATTCTTTTTGTAACATAGAATAATCTTTTTCAGAAATATAAGGAGGATTGGAAATTATTAAGTCGAAATCAGAATAGATTGAATCAAATTCGTTAAAAACATCATGTTGAAAAAAAGTAATTTTATTTTCAACATTATTTAATTTAGCATTTACCGAAGCTGTAGTTAAAGCTTTTTCCGAAATATCGCAAGCAAATACTTCAATATTAAAATTTTTTGCAATAGTAATCGGTATTATTCCGCTTCCGGTGCCAATATCCAAGATTCGTCTTCTATTATTAGCTTTAATATCTTCCAAAACCGCCTCAATAAGAATTTCCGTTTCCTGCCTCGGTATTAAAACATCAGGATTAACTTTAAAAGGCAACCCATAAAATTCGGTTTCACCGATAATATATTGTAAGGGTTCAAATTTTCCACGCCTGGCAATAAATTCCCTGTATTGATTTTTTTCAGATTCACTTAAAGGCTTATCAAATTTCAGATATAAATCCAATCTTTTGCATTTCAAAATACCGGATAGTAGTAATTCGGCATTTGTGCGTGCCGAAGTTATTTTCTTTTTTTCTAAATATTCTGTAGATAATTTTATGGCTTCTAAAACTGTTAGCATACTAATAAAGTTTTTTGTTTTAAATATAATTAATTGGGTTGGATAATTTTGAATTGAAAAAATTATTTTTTAACAAGCCTACCGTTTTTGTAATATTCTTCTGCAATTAGATTTCCCTTTTCGTCATACTTTTTGGAAAGTCCTTCCAGTATTCCGTTAAAATAATTTTCACGTGCTTTAATATTTCCATTCTCATAATACGAAGTAGAAATACCGTGTAATTTGTCATTATGAAAATAACACACGGTTTTAATTTTTCCATTCGGATAAAACCATCTTTCCACGCGGTGGGGTTCTGTTTTTTCCAGATGCGGCAATTCATCTTTATGATCAATTTCTTGGATACTTTCTTCCGGAGAAAGATAGGCTTTCAGTTTTAGAAAATTTTTAATTCTTCTACCAAGGCTGTGAATAAACATTATTTTTCTCTCGAAACTACGTAATCGGTTAATTTCAGTAACGAATTAAAAGCATCCTTATCCGATGAAATCAAATCTTGAATTTTCATCAATTCATTTTTTGCTCTGGAAGAATATTTATTTGCAATTTCCGAAGCATATTCGATACCACCGTTAATTTTAACAAAATCAATTACTTTTGCAACCTCTTTATTTTTTTCTCCCTTTTTAATCAATTTCAAAATTGCCTTGCTTTCATGTTCCGAAGCTTGTTTTAACGCATAAATTAAAGGTAAAGTTAATTTTTTTTCTTTTATGTCTCCGCCA
>CAZCBD010000008.1:0-29011 GCA_964496755.1 uncultured Melioribacteraceae bacterium | reverse complement strand
ATAAAATGCTGATTTAACTACAGGATTTTCTGCATAAGCTTCAATCAGTTCATCCGAAATCCAAGTCTCATCTCTATTTGCACAATTAGAAATTATTTCAAATGTGTCAGAATCATATTTAAAAATAAAATCACAAGTGCGCATAAATTTTGAAAGGGAACGTGGGATGTTAAATTTATTTAGTTCAATAATAGTACGGATTTCAGGAAAGTACCAATCAATTTGATTATTTTCATCAGCCATTGGGAATGCCCCCTGTGCATATAGGCTAAGCATATTTTCCGGAATTAATGTTTGATGCATTTTAAAAAATTAAATTTCAACTTTGTTTGAAAGTTCGTTTACATCATCGGGTTTTATAGGGAAATGTTCGGTTAATACTTTACCAACTTTTTTTATACAATCAATCATAGCTTTGCAGAAGTTTCCGTTTGAAAATTCTTTCAGAATTTCATCACGAATGTTATTCCACGTATCCTGTTCAACTTTAGAATTTATGCCCTCATCAGCCAATATAAAAAATTCTCTGCGCAATAAATGAAAAAACAATAGTATCCCTGTTTTATCTCGTGTTTCATTCATTTTTAATTTATAAAATTCTTTCACTGCCAAATCTTTAATGCTTTTTTGTTTTTCAAAAAGATTGGATTTTTCTTTAAAGCTGATTTTAATTTCTCCGGCAGTGGTTTTTTCTGCTTCGGCAATTGCTTGCGAAATACGCAAAAAATCATCATCGGAAAAATATTTATAAACAATTTTGTTTTTCATTTGATAATAAAGTTTATTTGAAATTATAAAAACTAATACTCAAGTTTAATATATTTCAGTCTTAAATAAAAGTAATAATATTAAAGAAATTATAGATAGAGGAAATTATGAAATTAGAACTAAAAAAGAATGAGTTTGCAAATAAAAGGCAGGGACCGGTTTTACTAATAATAATGGATGGTATTGGACTCGGGAAAAAAGATGATTCAAATGCGGTTTATTTGGCTAACACTCCAACCTTAGATAAATTATTTGCAAGCGAACTTTACACCAAACTGAAAGCTCATGGTCCTGCGGTTGGATTACCATCCGATGACGATATGGGAAACAGTGAAGTTGGGCATAACGCATTAGGCGCCGGAAGAATATTTGACCAAGGAGCTAAGTTAGTGAATAAATCGATTGCAACCGGAAATATTTATAATGGCAAGGCTTGGAACAGAGCAATTGAAAATTGTAGAAACTCCGGCACACTACATTTTATTGGGCTTTTATCTGATGGAAATGTTCATTCGAACACAAAACATTTGTTTGCACTTCTAGATAGAGCAAAGGAGGAAAATCAAAAAAAAGTCAGGATACATATTCTTACTGATGGTAGAGATGTTGGCGAAAGAACGGCTCTAAATTATGTTAAGCCGCTTGAAGAAAAATTACAACAATTGAGTATTGAAGGTTTCGATTATAAAATTGCTTCCGGCGGTGGCAGGATGATTACCACTATGGATAGATATAATGCCGATTGGTCAATTGTTGAACGTGGTTGGAATACACATGTTTTGGGCGAGGGAAGAAAATTTAATTCAGCTTCCGAAGCAATTAAAACTTACTATAGCGAAGATGATAAGATAGTAGATCAATACTTGCAACCCTTTGTTGTTGTTGATGAAAACGGAAATCCGAATGGAACAATTCAAGCAGGTGATAGCGTTATATTTTTTAATTTTAGAGGCGATAGAGCTATTGAAATTTCTAAAGCGTTTGAAGAAAAAGAATTTACTTATTTTGAACGAAAAAGATTTCCCGAAGTTTTTTATGCGGGAATGATGGAATATGATGGAGACGCACATATTCCAAAAAACTTTTTGGTAGAACCACCATCAATTGATAGAACTTTAAGTGAATATATTTGTGCTGCAAATATTAAAAGTTTTGCTATATCCGAAACACAAAAGTATGGACATGTAACTTATTTTTGGAACGGAAACAGATCCGGTTATATCAATGAAAAATTGGAAAAGTATATTGAAATTCCTTCGGACAAAATATCATTCGACAAAGCACCGGAAATGAAAGCAAAAGAAATTACAGAAGAAACAATAAAATTGTTAAAATCAAATGAGTATAAATTCGGAAGAATAAATTATCCGAATGGCGATATGGTTGGTCATACCGGAAGTATACCGGCTACCATTAAAGCCGTAGAAGCAGTTGATGCCGGGATAAAACAATTGCTTGACATTATTACCGAGATGGAAGGTATTGCAATTATAACCGCTGATCACGGAAATGCAGATGAAATGTTTACGATTAAAAACGGCACAAAAAATGTCAAAACCGCTCATACATTAAATCCGGTTCCTTTTATTATATACGATTCTAAGTTTAATGGTGAATATGAAATAAATACAGCTGGCCCTAAAGGATTGGCAAATGTTGCCGGTACTTTATTAAATTTGCTTGGATACGAAAATGTGAAAGATTATGAACCCTCATTAATTAAATTCAAATAAAGGTATAAATTAATGATGGTATAAATTGTAGTTAAATTAAAATGATACTTGCCTTTTATAGAATTAATTTTTTTATTAATTAATCAATTGAAAATAAAGGTTATGGATTACGAAGTTTTAAGAATACTAGCTCAGAAAGAGGATATAAGAATAATCAAAAATATTTTTTCGAATTTTGAAAAATTATATCCCAATATGAAAACCGCTTCAAAAAAAATTGCACAACTCAGTGATAGGGTTGTTGTTACAATTAAACTGGAAAAATCGGATTATGGAAAAATTGCCGAAGCAATGATACTTAGCGGACTAAAGGTAGTAGCAGTAAATGACTTTACAAAAAGTGTAATTGATAGTATTAAACAAAAAATTCAAAATAATCTTAAAGCCGAAGAAGAAGAGGCAAAACTTACCAAAGAAGATGTAAATCCGCAGATTGCTCCAATATCCGATGAACAACTTGATGAGTTGGCAAGAGATGGAAATTATCAGGAAATTAAAATTTTATCGAAAGACATTATAAATTTCAGTGAAAACTTCGTAAAAAAGGTTAAGGATTTGTTAACAATTGCTGTTGAAAATGCAATTAACGATGCAATATTAGTTTCAAGAAAAAGCGATGAAATTGCTATTGAAAGCGTAAGAAAGCTGCTGGATATTGCTTCTGATACTACCTTGCGATCTTTTAACATGTTTGAAATTAGACAGAAAGCAGGAATAGAAGCAATTGAAATTTGCCTCCGAAATTATAGAATATTAACATTACTTATCGATATTGCAAACAAAGCAAATATTCCGTGCAATGTTAATATCCAAGCAATTGTGAGTTTATCGGAAATAGTTTTGGAAGATAAAGAGTTTTTTGAAAAAGAACTTGAATTTGCAATTAATAATCTGAACGTACGTTTTATAGAAATTTCTTATGATGTTGCAATGGAAAGATTGACTTCAGATCAATTAAATCTTTTTAATAAATTTATCGAATATATTAAGTTGAAAAAAAAATACTTAGAATAATTCAACTACCGATTTTAAATAAACATTATTTTTTTTATCATTGTAATAAACAATTTCAAATTTTATAGCGGGATATATGTTTAAAGTATTATTAGTTGACGATGACGAGGTAGTATGTCTTTTTCTTGGCAGATTACTAACAAATAAATTTGACTGCACTGTGATAACTGCTGAAAATGGACTTGAAGCATTATCTGCAATTGAAAAAGAGGCACCGGATATTGTTTTTATGGATATTACCATGCCTGTAATGGATGGTGTTGAAACTTTAGAATTAATCAGAAAAGATCCTAAATTTAAAAATCTTCCGGTAATTATGCTCACTGCACTTAAAGATAAAGCCACAGTTAATAATGTTATGAGTTTAGGTGTTTTGGCTTACCTTCTTAAACCTTTGCAATATAATTCCGCATACGAAAAGATTAAAGAAATCTTTGAACAAATAAAAAAAGAAAAAGAAAAACAAACCTTTGTTAGAGAAGTTTCCGATAATGATGTTCAAAAAGTTTTAATAGTTGATAGCAATGAAGACTTTCGTGCAATTATTAGAAAAAAATTAGAAAAGGCATTTCTAGTATTTGAATCAGCCTCCGGTGCAGAGGGGTTAAAAATATTCATGAAAGAATTACCAAACATTGTTTTCCTCGGCGAAAATTTACCTTTGCTTAATGAAAAAAGATTCGCTTCAAAAATCAAAGATTTTTTAGCGGGTAATCAGGATGGTGATTCGGATGTTTTTGTTACATTGATTAAAGAAGATAACGAAGCAACCGAAGAGGAAAAAGAATTGTTTGATAGTGTGATGATGCGTAATAAAAACATCGGGATATTTTTAAAAGACTTAGGCGATTTAATCAAACAATCTTATATGCACTAGTTGCTTCTGCAACAGTTACTTATGTGATAATTAGTGTTAGATTTTCTCCCTTGATTTTATGAAAAACGATTGATTATCTTGGGCAAAGATTAATTTAGAAAGAGCTAAATGAAAAACATAATAAAATTAATTCTATTTTTATTTTCTACGCTTCAGGTTTTTTCCCAAACGGGAATTGGAAAATATGCCGGAGATTTTTTATCACTCGGGGCAGGTGCCAGAGCTCTTGGTATGGGTGGAGCAAATATTGCAATTGCTAACGATGCTAATGCAGGATATTGGAATCCGGCAGGGCTTTCGAATGTTAATTATTATCAATTTTCCTTGATGCACGAAGAACATTTTGGCAATCTTGTAAATTATAATTTTGCTTCTATTGCTATTCCTTTTAATGATGAATATACTTTCGGTGTTTCAGTTTTACGCTTAGCTGTTGATGGAATTCCGGATACACGAAATGCTCTTTTTGATGCCAACGGCGACGGCATTTTGGATATCACTACTGATTTTTTGGATAAATCTAAAATTACGGAATTTAGTGATGCAGACTGGGCGCTGTTTTTTTCAGCATCAAAAAAGATTAATGAAAAAATAAATATTGGAGCAAATCTAAAGTTAATATCACGGGCTATTGCTGAATATTCGGCTTTCGGTATTGGTTTTGACTTGGGTTTGCAATACAAATATTCTTCCAATTTAATATTGGGAGTTACAATTCAAGATATTACTACAACTTTAGTTGCCTGGGAAACCGGTAAAAATGAGTTAATATCTCCAACAGTTAAATTAGGCGGAGCGTATAAAATTAAGGTCGGACATTCTGTTTTTATGCCTACAATTGATTTTGATGTTAGATTTGAGAATAGAAGATTTGCGTCTAATTATAATATAGGTTTTATAAGTTTTGATTTTCACGGTGGCATGGAGTATTCGTATAAGAACTTATTTTCAATTAGAGCAGGATATAATGATGTTAAACAATTAACATTTGGTGCAGGTATAAATTTCCCGATGATTCAGTTTGATTATTCTTTTGCTCGGATTGCTGAAGATACGAATTTTCGATTTGATGATACCCATCGTATTTCCATTTTAATTACGTTAAAAAATGAAAAATATTCACGCTAATAAATTATTTTATATTTTAACTTTTTTTTTGATTGAATTATTGTTTGTTTGTTGTTCATCGCAGCGTGAATTACTGCAAAATAAATCATTAAAAAATTTCTTCTCCGAAGATAGTACTATTCAGTTTAACCTTACTTCAGCTTTCCAAGTTTTAAATAAAAATAAAAATAAGATTTCTTTGTTTAATTATAAAAACAAAATTTCCGTAGAAGTTTCTTTATTGAATACGCATGGATTTGATTTTATCCGAAAAAATGAGTTTAAAAAATTTTTAAAATATTATTCAAATTTCGAAAAACAAAGTTTGAATATTACACCATTTAAAAAAATAAACAAATTTTCAGAGGGTGAATATTCTGAAATAGATTTTAAAATCAATAAAGTGTTTTTTAAACAGATTTTGGTTTTAAAGCAAAATAAAATATTCAAAGTTCAGATAGGATTAAAATCTGAAAACAAGAAAATTGATTCGATAAAAAAACTAATTATTAATTCTCTAAAATTTATAAGAAAATAATTTTTGGAACTTTTAAAAATATTTATTAAATAGCAATAACAATTTTTCTGTAGCCATAGGTGGCAAAAGTTTTAGAGTAGTTTTAGAAGTACTCCTTCCCAAAAATCACCGAAAAATTTTTCTACCGATGCACGGTAAAAGTTGCATAGTTTTTTAATTTTAATTTATGAGGTTTTTTAAATGGCAGAAAGAGAAAGTGGGAAAGTTAAATGGTTTAACTCCACAAAAGGTTACGGCTTCATTTCCAGAGAAAGCGGAGATGACATTTTTGTTCATTACAGTGCAATCGAAAAAGAAGGATTCAAAACTTTGGAAGAAAATCAAAAAGTTGAATTTAGTGTAGCCGAAGGCGACAAGGGGTTACAGGCTCAAGATGTCGTTTTAGTTGATTAAAATATAATTGAAGGCGGCTTAGCCGCCTTTTTTATTTTAAATAAAAATTCTTTTTACTTTGAAATTAATTCTTGGATAATGGGTTTCAGTCCACTAACAAAAAATTCAACAGCAATAACCATCACAATTAATCCCATAATTCTCATTAAAACCTTATTACCGTTTGGGCCAATAAATTGTAAGATTTTTCTGCCACTAATTAAAAATAAAAAAGTAATTAAAAGAAGAAAAAATATTACGCCGATTAGTATTCCTTTTTCTGCAAAGGATTGTGCTTCATTCATCAAAACAATTGAAACTGTAATTGCTCCGGGCCCGCATATCATTGGAATAGCCAAGGGGGTTATTGATATATCGGAAACGTATTCTTCCGTTTTTTCAGTGGATTGTTTTGTTCTGATAAATCTTGCCTGCAGCATATCAAAACCGGTCATAAAAAAGATTATTCCCCCAACAATTTTTAAACTGTGTACGGAAATCTGGAAAAAATCAAAAATAAACTTTCCTGATAAAGCAAATACGGTGAGCATTATAAATGCAGTAACAACAGCTTTTAATGCTGTTCGCTTTGCTTCTTTGTTGTCTAACTTATTTGTTAGCGAAATATAAACGGGAATAATTCCAAGTGGATTAATCATCGTAAAAAGTGATGTTAATGACAACAAAGTAAATTCAATTAATTTTTCCATTTTTAACTCAATATTTTTTCTAAAGATGTTTTAATTAAATTATAAGCTAATTGAATATGTTTTTTTTCTGTTCTTATTCCCGATACAACCAATCTGATTACATAATCGGAATCTATTTTAGTTTGAGATAAAAATAATTTTCTTGAATTGTTAATTTCTTTAAGCAAAGAGCTGTTCAAAGTGTTTAAATCTTTGAACTTATCATTTAATACATTGGAAGTTGCTCTAAAACATATTGTGCTGAATTTGACCGGAGCCATTATTTCAAAATCATCGTTTCGATTGATTAATTCGACGAAATAATTTGCACAATTAATATTATCGCGTAAACGATTTTGCAAACCTTCTATGCCAAAATAATTGAAAATCATCCAGGTTTTTAATGCGCGAAATCTTCTGCCAAGTTGAATTCCGTAATCCATTTTATTTTCAATGATATCGTCTTTGTCGGTTTTTAAGTATTCCGGAACCACAGAAAATGCACGTTTCAGAATATCATTCTTTTTAGTAAAGAATAAACTTATATCAATCGGATGATAAAGCCATTTGTGTGGGTTAATTACAATTGAATCAGCTTTTTCAATGCCTTTGAAATCATCGGCCAATTCGGGTAGTATTGCTGCTGAGCCGGCATAAGCAGCGTCAACATGTAGCCATAGATTATATTTATGTGCTATTTCGCCTATTTGGTCAACGGGGTCAACACTTGCTACGGAAGTGGTTCCAATAGTTGCAACAATTGCGATAGGTGTTTTGCCGTGCTGTAAATCATTTTCAATTTGAGTTTGCAAATTATTTACATCCATTTCCAGTTTCGAAGTTGTTTTTATTTTTCGTACTCCTTCAAGTCCTATCCCAATTAAAACAGCAGCTTTTTCAACCGAAGAATGAGCATATTCGGAAGTGTAAATTGTAAGCGGAGGAACCTTTGCAGCGGCAAATCCTTTTTGCCGGATTTTGTAAGAAAGTAAATTTTCTCTTGCAGCAGCTAATGCATGCGTTGTGCTTATGGAGGCAGTGTCGTAAATTATTCCCCAAAAATCTTTCGGTATGTTTAAGGCTTCTTTAAACCAATTGATTACTACATCTTCCAATTCATTTGAGGCCGGCGATGATTGCCAAAGCATTCCGTTTGTATTAAATCCGGCAGCTAGAAATTCAGCTAATATTCCGGGTCCGCTTGCAGTTGAGTTAAAATAAGCCATAAAGTTAGGGTGTTGCCAGTGAGTAAGCCCCGGTATGATTTTGTTATCTAATTCTTCAAATAAGTCTCTTAATCCATTTGATTTTAAGGGAGGTTTATCAGAGAATTTGTTTTTTATTTCGTTTGGTTGAACGTTTGGTAAAACGTTTAGATTCTCGATGTGCTCAATGTAATCTGCAATCCAGTCAACAATTCTGTGTCCATATTCTCTGAATTCATTAGTTGGCATATCGCCAATTTGTTTTTTCAAAGCTTCTCCTTATTTAAATAAAACCAATTTGAAATTAGTTGCATTAATTTTATTCTGCTATTGGAAAAAGAATGACCGGTTTCTAACAAGTGGTAATCGAAATTTTTAAGTTCAAAATTTATAGCCTTTTTTACGATAGGGGAAAAATGAAAATCGATTGGTGCTACAGAATCAAATTTAGCTCCAATCAGTAATAATTTTTTTTCTTTGAAATTTTCAATCATATTTTCAATATTCCAATTATCTGAATTTGAAATTATTTCATCGAATAAAAAATTCGGGTCGGGACAATTTAGCATTTGACATCCGGTTGATAAATAGGTTAGAGCGGTATCTTTTGCTTGTGGAACAGTATCAAGTAGAATTCTTAATATTCCGAAATTAAATGTTCCAAATGCCACAATGTTTTTAATGAATGAAAATTTATTGGCTGTAAATATTGCCGCAAAGCCTCCCATACTATGTCCTACGAGAGAAATATTTTCTATATCAATATTATATTGCTTAGCAAAATCAGAGTTGTAAATACATTCAATAACATTTTCAACATCTTCAAAACAATTCTTAAATGAAAATGTGTTTTCACTTCCCCAAGTTCCTCTATAATGAAAAACAATTACATTGTAACCTTGACGGCGAAGCATATGCGCAATGTCGAAATTGTTTTCGTTTCCGGGATAGCCGTGCAATAAAACAATCAGTCCCTCCGGTTTATTGCTCTGAGGTATGAATAAAGTGCCCAATAATTTTTGGTTGCAACTGTTAAAAATTATCGGTTGCATAGATGCTCTGAATTCATAGTTGCCAGCCGGCGGGTCATTAGTTACAGGGTTAAATCCGTTTTTCATTTTATGTCTTTATTAAAATATTTGAAATTAAAATTTAAGGAATTATTTTAATAATACTTAATTTATTTAATTCTTTCAAAGGATAGTAATGTTCAGAAGAATCCTTACGCTTGCAATTTTATTTATATTTGTTTTCGGTCAAGATAAAACTTGCATAGTTGATATAAAACAATATGTGCATCAATCGAAGGCTAGTTTCAGGGGATTGTCAATTCTCGATTCGGAAAACATTTGGGTTTCGGGCAGTAACGGCACTGTGATAAAGACTACAGACAGTGGGATAAGCTGGAGTAATGTAAGTCCGAAAAATTTTTCAACTACCGGTTTTAGAGATATACATGCATTTACTTCAAGTTCTGCAATTATAATGGGAATAGCAACGCCGGCATATTTTTTAAAAACAACCGATAGTGGGAAAACATGGCAACAAGTTTATACTAATTCGGAAGAAAAAATATTTTTTGATTCATTCGAGTTTTTGAATACGGGTTTTGGAATTGCAATGTCGGATCCTATAAAAAACAGATTTTATTTAATAACTACTACAAACTACGGAGAAACTTGGGCACAAGTGGATACAAATCAGATACCTGTTTCAATTTCCGAGGGAGGTTTTGCTGCCAGTGGAAGTTGTATAGCTTTTGCATCGGAAAAAAAATTATGTTTTGTGTCGGGTGGCCGGAAAGCACGAGTTTATTTTAGTTTTGATGCTGCACAAAGTTGGCAAGTTGCTAATACCCCTATGTATCAAGGAAAGGCTACACGCGGAATTTATTCAATTGCTTTTCGTGATAGTTTGTTTGGAGTTGCTGTTGGAGGAGATTATACCCAAATAAGCAAAAAATATATAAATGCAATTTATACGAATAATTCCGGTAAAACATGGAATCAATGTAAGGAGTTGCCTTTTGGTTTTAAATCTTCAATTGCATTTTCTCCGATAGATGCAAGCTTTGCAATTTGTGCGGGAACATCAGGAATTGATATCTCTAATGATAGTGGACTTCATTGGATACATTATTCGGATGTTTCTTTAAATGCAATAGGATTCGATAATTTAGGACAAATATGGGGAGTTGGTGATAAGGGGTTGATTGTTAAAATGGAGGTTAAATACTGATATAACATGAGTAAGAAAAAAATAAAAATAGATAAAACAAATGTTATAAGGATCTTAGAAAAAGAAAAAAGGAATTTCGAAACTATCCGATATGATTTTAATGAAAATGAAATCGATGCACTATCCGTTGCTAAGAAGATTGAAGCAAAACCTGAAATGGTTTTTAAAACTTTAGTTGCCAATGGAAACAAAACCGGAATAAATGTTTTTGTTGTTCCCGGGCCTTTTGAATTAGATTTAAAAAAAGCGGCGGCAGTTAGTTCAAACAAAAAAATAGAATTGATAAAAGTTAAAGACTTGTCACCCATTACAGGGTATATCCGAGGCGGATGTTCTCCAATTGGAATGAAGAAGAGCTATCCTACTTATATTGATGAAAGTGCTCGATTATTCGAGTGGATTTATATAAGTGCCGGAATCCGAGGAATGCAAGTTAAAATATTGCCTTCAGATTTATTAAATTTGGTAAATGCAAAATTTGTAGATATAATTTAAAAATGTTTCTATTTTTTGATATTTTTTTTATTTTTAAATCTTAAAAATAATGGAGATATACGATGGCTAAAACTCAGACATTCGCAGACAAAGCAAATAAAAGATCACAAGCACAGAAAATTAATGTGATGTTTGTAAAAACGGTTAAAACCGAATCGGGATCATACAAGTTTCAGGAAAAATTTGTTAAATTGGATGATATTTCAAAAGTTACTGAGCTTAAGTAAAATATAATTTTTAGTATATGAAAAGCCGAATGAATTGCATTCGGCTTTTTTATTTTATAAAACTCTAATAAATATTTTATTACCCGGGAATAACTGTTATTTCAGGGTTTATTTCACGCTTTAATAAATTTTCAATTGCAACAAGAGTTCCTCTAATTGCACTTGGACAACTTCCGCAGGCTCCTTGATATCTAATAGAAAGCGTTAAACCATCTAAAGAAATAATTTCTAATCCGCCACCGTCGGCAGCTAATGCCGGTCTGACTTGTGTATCAATAATTCGAGTAATTTTTGTAAGTAATTCTGTTTCAGTTAAATTATTTTCCGAAGTGTTTTCTTCAGGAACAGTAGATTCATCTAAAGATGAAAGAAGTTTTGCAAAATTTCGTTGA
Organism: uncultured Melioribacteraceae bacterium; assembly: GCA_964496755.1. GTDB lineage: Bacteria > Bacteroidota > Ignavibacteria > Ignavibacteriales > Melioribacteraceae > CAZCBD01. The sequence goes on along the minus strand of CAZCBD010000008.1, from coordinate 17,356 downwards.
ATATCATTCCAATCTTTGTCAGGATTTTTTTCAATTGTTACGAATTTATCCATATAAAAAACAGAAGTAACACCTTCAAGTTCAAAAATTTTTTTTGCAAACAAATCATTGTTCGCAGATTCGGCTGTTTCATAATGGCGGGTTTCAAGTTTTAACAACTGTTTGTCCAACACAAATTTAAGTGCATTCGGATTTGGTGTTGCTACAACACCTTGAATTAAAAACATTTTATCTCCTATTTTTTTAATAAGCTAATTAAATATGGATGAATAATCAATTTCTTTTTGATTTGTTTTGTCTTTGTAATTTATTTTTAGCTGTTTCCCGATTGTCAATAAGCAATACAAATTCGCCTTTAAGTTTTTGCTCGATTGCAATTTTCAAAATCTGCTTGGCTGTGTCACGATAAAATTTTTCTTCCGGTTGGGTTAATTTATATGCAAGAACGGTTTTAACATTGGCTGAAAAAACTTTGATTATATCAGTAAGCAATTGTTTTAACCGGTAAGGGGTTTCCATAAACAGTAAAAGTTTTTTTTCATTTTTTAGATCGTGTAATTGTTTTAATCGTATTTCCTTTTTTGGTGATAACCATCCGTAATAATAAAATTTTTCAAAATTGAGATTACTTCCAACCAGTGCATTGATTAAAGAATTTGCTCCCGGAATCGGTTTAATTTGGATGCCCGAGTTTACACATTGATCAACTAAAAAATGTCCGGGATCCGAAAACAGTGGAGTGCCACAATCGGAAATCAAAGCAGCAACTTTGCCGTTCTTTAACATTGAAATAATTTCAGGAGTATTTTCTTTTTCGTTATGTTCGTTTATCGAAAATAAATCTTTTTTTATTTTGAATTTTCTTAAAATCTTAGAGCCTTCTTTAAATTCTTCACAAATAACAAAATCAACCGAACGCAAGATTTTTAGGGCTCTAATTGAAATATCTTCGTAATTCCCGATGGGAGTGGATACTATGTAGAGTATATTTTTCATTATAACCAAAATAAAAAAAAGGCATTCGAAGAATGCCTTGTAATTAGACTAATTCTTTAATTTTCGTAATTACTTCATTTAAGGAAACTTTAATTCGCTCATTTGTTTTTCGAAGTTTAATTTCAACGGAATTTTCTTTTAATCCTTTTTCACCGATAATTAATTGAATTGGCATTCCCATCAAATCGGCGTCATTAAATTTAAATCCGGCTTGTGCATCAATTCTATCGTCAAATAATACTTCAATGTTATTTTTCCGGAGCTCATCGTATAGTTTTTCACATGCCTGTGAAACAGAATCTTTTTTCATATTCAAACCTAAAAGATGCACATCGAACGGGCGAATTTCCGGATTGCTCCATATTAAACCGTTATCATCATGATTTTGTTCAACAAAACAGGCCATAATTCTTTCAATTCCAATTCCATAACTTCCCATTATTATCGGCTTTTCTTTTCCGTCTTCATCTAAAAAAGTAGCCCCGAGAGCTTCAGAATATTTTGTTCCTAATTTAAATATATGTCCCAATTCAATTGCTTTAAAAACTTCAATCGGTTTGCCGCAATTCGGACAAGCTTCTCCGTTTTCAATTAAACGTAGATCTGTATATTCAATTTTTTCTACATCTCGTTGTAAGTCTATACCGCCAATGTGAAAATCGTTTTTATTTGCTCCGCTGTATAGATTATTTCGAGCTTGAAGTAAATTATCGGCAATAATTCTACCTTTAAATTCAATCGGGCCAATTGAGCCGGCATCGGCACCGGTAATTTCTTTCAGCTCTTCCGGATGTGCCGGTCTAACTTGTGTGCCCAAAAAAGTTTCAAGTTTACTTTCGTTAACTTCATCATTCCCTTGCATTAAAACCAAAACGGGTTTTTCGTTTGCAATGTAAATGCGAGACTTGGCACAAAGGGTTTCTTCAATTTTCAAAAACTCGCACAATTCGTCAATTGATTTTATATTCGGAGTGCTTATTTCAAAAATATTTTTACTTTCGGAATCTCTTTCCAGTGCTTTTTTTACCGAAGCGGCAACTTCGACATTTGCAGCGAAACCACATTTTTCACAGTAAGCAACAGTATCTTCGCCGGCTTCTGATTTTACCATAAACTCTTCGGATTTGCTGCCACCCATTGCACCGCTTGCAGCACCAACAACAAAATACTTTATACCGCATCTATCAAAAATTCTTCGATAGGCTTTTTCAATTTCTGCATAAGCAACATCTAAATCGTCAAAACTTTTATCAAAAGTATATGCATCTTTCATTAAAAATTGGCGGCCACGGATTACTCCTGAGCGAGGTCGTGCTTCATTTCTGAATTTTGTTTGTATTTGATACCACATTTGCGGCATATCTTTGTATGACTGAATTGCACCTTTTGCATGGTAGGTCATAATTTCTTCGTGTGTTGGTGCCAGTACATAATCCCTGTTTTTTACGTGAAATAAAATATCGCCAAAAGCTTCAACCCGACCGGTAGCTTCCCAAATTTCTTTTGGATTTAATGCCGGCAGGTGAAATTCTTGTCCGCCAACGCCATTCATTTCTTCTCTTACGATATCAGAAATTTTTTTTACTATTTTGTATCCAACAGGTAAAAAAGAATAAATGCCGGCTGAAAGCATTCTCACTAATCCTGCACGAAGCATTAATATATGGCTTATTATTACTGCATCCGAAGGGGTTTCTTTTAATGTCGGAATAAAAGTTTTGCTGATTTTCATCTGTGTTACTCTTTGTTAGTAAGTGTTAAAAATAATTAGCAAAGATACAAAATGATTGAAGAATCTACAATTTAGATTTAATCAGATTGGTGGGGAATATTAATAAAAGTGAATAATCAAACAGATTAATTTTTGTTTTACAGAATATCTACTACTAATATTTCCAATTGTTCTGATTGGCGAATTCTTTGAATTGCGGTGCTCAGCTCAGATGTGTCTTCAATATTTATATGTGTTAAATGCTTTTCGTAAGTACTGAGCAATTGCGATATAATTTTTTTGTTAATCGGTTGGCCTCCGGTGGCAGCAGCTTTGCGATTATTAAAGATGACGATATTCAAAGGAATATTTCTTTGATTAACTTCAATCAAAGCCATATTGCCTGCCGCAATAAATCCGAAGTCACCTGAAATTGCCCAAATTTTTTCTCCGGTTGCCAAGTAAGCTCCAATTGCCAATGGAATGCTACTACCAATGTAAGTAACCATATCGATGCAATTATACGGCGGAAATGCAAAAAAACTTGATAAGGTTGTATCGCCGGTAACAATAGGCGAACGATATTTTTTAAAAATATCAAAAAACGGAATATATTTTTCTATTTCTTTTACCAAATGAAGAGGGACTGATTCTGGAACTTTTGGTAAAGGGGGCAAATTTACCTGAGCAAAATTAGTATCTAACATTTTGCTTTTAAAAACTTTGTACTGATAGTCTGCAAACATCGGATGAATAAGTTGATTAAAAATATTTCTGCTGAATTTATAGTTATAAGTAAAATTATCTTCTTGCTTAAAATATGTTGGTTGCAGAATATCTGCAGCATCTACAACAATTACATAGGGCATTTTATTTTTTTCCGATTCGAAAAAAGCCTCAATTAAATTGGAGTATATTTTTTCTTTTGTTGAAAATTTAAAAGGTATGCCAAGTGCTTTAAGAAATGGTTCAATTTCCAAAATATTATCAGAGCTTTTACCGGTTTTGTCATCAAACAATATTGTAACAAATCCGGCAGTTAGATTTGCATAGAGGGAATCGGAAACACTATTAGCTGCCTTTAATAAACCGTGGGTTTTTATTAATATGGCAGAACGTTTTCCAACTAATGCCGCTCCGTGAGAAATTGTATAAGCAACCTCTTCGTTAAAAGAAATTTCAGGATTGCGCCTGGAAATTATTTTATAGGCTTTAAATGCTTCGTTGCCGCCATGACCGGGTACGTGGGTAACTACTTTTATGTTCAGATTTACTAATGCAGTTGCAATTGCTTCGGCTACTGTGCCTTGCATTCTTTTCTCCGTTTTTGATTTTATTGTCGAAAGATTAGAATGTAATTTTGAAGTTTCTATTCTTTCATTATTAATATAAAGATTTTGAATGTGATAAAAAATTTAGTTTTAAGTTATTTGTTTGAATTATGAAATAAAAGGATAGAAAAACAAAATAAAATTATTTTTCAGTGTGTAGTTTTTACGAAAGTAATCTTTTTTAGTTCAGCAATACTTATTTTTTTTAAAAATAATAACTGCATTTTGTAAAAATTATTACCGGTAAATAATTATATTCTGACCCGGCTGAACCGTAACCTAATTGTATCCCGACAGATAAATAAAAATCTTCCGTTGCCGAATATTCAATATTTGTATTTATAAAACCGCTACTATCATTTAAGTTTAAAATATTTAAGAATAAACAATTTAATAAAGGGTTAATTTGATAACTAATATTTGCTGCAATATAATCTTTGCCAAGGTTAAAAATATTTCCGGTTGTCAAATTGAAATAGTTATAATTCCTCTTTTGGGATTCCCCTTTACCGTAGTATTGATATTCAAGCAGACCGTATAAATACGGAGAGAACTGATAATCTATTCCTAAAATAAAATGAGTATAATTTTCCTTTGTTAAATTATTTATACGTTGTAAGATTTCACCTCGGATTCCGGCTTTGAATAAGTTGCCGGCAAAATCGCCACCAATTATATATTGATTGTTAAAGTATCCGCCAACAATTGAAAAATCGAACTCTGAAAAATTTGTGCGAACTCTGAAAGCAGAATTATATTTGTTGAATTTATTATACGGATTAAATACAATTTGGATATCGGAAAAATTTCCGAGATTATATTTAAGTGTAAAAGCATCCGCTCCGTTTTTCTCAATTTTATAAAATTCCGTTGGATTAATCGGGTTAAACAAATCAACCGGATTCCAAACTCTTCCGGTGCCCCATTGAATTCTTTGGCGACCTATAATTACATTGCCCCATTTAAAAGATTGTTTAAAAGAAAAACGATCGATAAAATGCTTGAGAATGAAGTTTCTATTATTAATAATTTTATAGCTAAATGAATTTAATTGTGTCTGATTTGGGAATGAAAAATTTATCGGTAGGTTGTTTTCCTTTTGAGCAATAGCGTTAATTTCATATTCGATATTTACTCTTGCGCCGGTCCATAGGTATATTGTGGGACGTAATCTGATTCTGGAAAAATTAGTAATATTGGAAGCCGTATTAAAAAGGGAAGTTTTATTTTCTTTTTGATATAAAAAATAGTTTTCCGCATAACCGCTTAAATCAAATTCAATTTGAGCAAAGGTGTTTTGTAGCAGGAAAAAAGTAAATAAGAGTAAGATTTTAGTTCTCATAAATTTCACCGTCTTTTAATACAACTAATTTTTTAGCTCTTTGAATTACTTGAGTATCATGCGATGAAAAAATAAAAGTGATATTTTTTTCTTCATTCATTTTTTGCATTAAATTCAAAAGGTTGCTACCTGTAGTTGAATCAAGATTTGCCGTTGGTTCATCGGCTAAAACAATTTCCGGTGTATTAATAATTGCACGTGCAACAGCTACGCGTTGTTGTTGGCCACCACTCATTTCATTGGGCATTTTATTAGCCAAATTTTTAATTCCTAACTCATCTAATAAATTTAATGTTCGGTTTCTTCTTTCTTTTTCAGGTATGCCAAGTAGCATTAAGCTAAATTCAATGTTTTCTGCAGCGGTTAAAACCGGTATTAAATTATAGGCTTGAAAAATAAATCCCATTTTTTTTAAACGTAATTCGGAAAGTTCTGCTTTGCTTTTTTTAGAAAGATTATTATTGTTAAAGACAATTTCACCCGAAGTAGGAAAATCTAAAGCCCCAATTAAATTAAGCAGGGTGGTTTTACCCGAACCTGATGGCCCGGCAAGAACCATGAAATCACCTTTATTAATTTCTAGAGAAATATTTTTCAATGCCTGTACAGGGATTCCATTATCATTATAAATCTTATTTACCGAATTAACTTTTATTAAACTCATTTTTATTTCCTCAATTTAAAGTTACACATATCGAATAGCTTCAACAGGTTTTAGTTTTATTGCTTTATACGCCGGATATATTGCGCCAATTACTGATACAAACGGAATGAAGATCAAAAAAGATAAAGTTCCGGACAAAGATAAATCTGGATAAATAATTGCTCCGATGCCAAATGCTTCTAAACTTGATGCAAATGAACTTAGGTTTATGCCGGAAGATAAAAAAGTGAAATGAAGTATAAGGCCAATTAATAAACCTACTATTGTGCTAATAACCCCAAGTGCCGCAGCTTCCAAAAGAATCATTGAAAATATTTTACTGTTTTTCATTCCGATTGACATTAAGACTCCAATTTCATTTACTCTTTCGTAAACAGCCATTAGCATTGTATTTACAATTCCAAAGGCTAATGCAAGTCCGATTATAAAAGTTATAATCCACATCATTTGATCATACATATCCAATTGCATAACAAGAAAAGGTAGAAGTTCATTGTATGAAAGTACTTCAAACATGTCATTATTTAACATCGAAATAATTTGCGATTTTACTTTTTCCACACTGATGTTTTCGTTTAGGATAATAGCAAATTCTGAAATCTTATTCCCGATTTCCAACATATTTTGTGCAGTAGATAAATTGATGAAAACAGTACTTTTATCAAAGTTAGTACTTGGTGTTTGAAAAATTCCGCAAACTCTGAATAGTTCAGAAGAAATTTTACCATCGGGTCTGTTTGTCATTAAAACAATTTTCTCACCCAAATCCACTTCAAGTTTTTCTGCAAGATTTTCCCCGATTAAAATATCATGCTTTTTTGCGGATAAAAATTTCCCTCTTTTAATTGATTTGGAAATTACCGATACTTTTTTTTCTTCGGCAGGATTAATTGCGTTAAAAATAATACCGGCGGAGTTTGATGAGCTGCTAACTAATCCAAATGCTTTTATTCTTTTACTGATTGCTTTTATTGTTTTTATTTTTTTTAATTTTGATTCAACTACAGTTGGGTTATCAATTAATAGTTTTATGGTTTTATCTTTTTGAAATCCGGATTTATGTATTTGAATATGGGAAACATTAATTCTTACTTGGTTAAAGAGCATTTGGTTTAACATACCATTCATAAATCCATCGTTAAAAATCAAAGCAATTACTCCAACAATTATAGAAGAAGCAATAATTATTGTTCTTCGTTTATTTCTTAACAGATTTCTTATAGCAATTTTTAGTAACATAATATTCTCTTTTTATGTATATCTGATTCCCTTTAATGCTTCAAGTTTAAATAATTTAATCAAAGGATAAATAGAGGTGATTACGGCTGTAATCAAAATTAGGATTGATGTATTCAAAAAAACCGGAATAGATAAATCGGTTTGCAATTTTGGGCTAAAACCATACATTTCATACATTTTTGCCATATCGCCGGTAAAAATATATGGATGATAGTGGAAATAATAAACTATTCCGTAGCCAATCAAGTTTCCAATTAATAATCCAATAAAAACAAGGAATAAGGTTTCCAGCATTACAATTAGCATTAATTTTTTATTGGAAATACCAATTGCAAGTGCAACTCCGAATTCTCTAAAGCGTTCTGTTACTGACATTAAAACGGTGTTTAGAATTCCGAATGCAACAACAATAATTAAAATTGCCAGGAAAAAGATTCCGCTGATATTATCTAGCTCTATTGATTGTAATAATTCCGGTAGTAATTCTTGCCACGAGAGCACCGAGAGGTTTTTATTCGGAATTTCGGCAATGATTTTTTCTTTCATAAGAGAAACTTGTTCAAGGTTATCCAGTTTTATAGCAATCGAATGTGCTTTGCCATATAAGAGTAATAAATCCTGAGCCGATTTAAAAGGAATGAATGCAGCCATAGCATCCAATTGTTGCGAACCGGTTTTAACAGTGCCGGTAATTTTATATTTGAGATTACCCATCGAACCATCGTAACCCTGAGCAAGCAAGACAATACTATCTCCGATTTTTGCTTTTAGATTTTCGAATAAAGTTTGACCTAAAACAATTTCATCAGATGAATCCGAATAAAAGAAATTACCTTTTTTGATTCGGGTTAAAAGTGTAGTGCATTTTTTTTCTTTATCAGGATCAATGCCAAAAATTGCAGTCCCAAATGAATTATTCTTATAGCTTATTAAGCCGGCGCTCATTATTCTTGGTGCAGCAGCTTTCACTCCTTCAATATTTTGAACCTTATTGAGTAATTGTCGGTTATACTTAAAACAATTTCTCAACGATTTTTTTTTGTTATAATTTTTTTCTTGGATTTGCAAATGTCCCGTAAAAAAATCCAATGCAGTTGAGATAGTTAAGTTATAAACTCCTCGTTGCATTCCACGCATTCCGATAGAAAGAAAGGTAGCAAAAATTATAGCAAGTAAAGTTAGAATTGATCTACGCTTATTACGAAGAATGTTTCGTGATGCCATTTTAATTAGCAGTTTCACTTTAATTACCTCTTTCAAGTTCTTGAAATGAAAATATACGCTTAGGAATTTTTGCATTAAATTTTAATTTTAAATACTCTATAATAGTAGAATGATTTTTCTTTTTATGATTTATCATTTTCATTTTTGCCGGAATATTTCTACCGTCAAAATTCTTTATGTTTGAATAAATCAATGAGCGAACAAGTTCGTTTTTCTCATTGTAATAATCTACCTGCATTGGAATGTAACCTTTTATACGCACCCAATAAATAAGTTTACCCCAAACAACGGGAGCCTCGGGTTTAGGTGTTAATTCGATTTTCCAGCAGTTTGTATTTCTAAATTTCTCTTTTCCGATTAGTTTTTGTACATAATCTTTTGCCAAGTTGGATTCGCGTACCAGATCATCGTTAGTAAAATCCGAACCATTCCAAGATTGCAACATCATGGAAGGGGGAATTTTAATTGTGGTTTCGGTTCTTCGTAAATAACTCCACATTTCATTTCCTATTTTCAATGTTTTATTTCCCTTCTCTCTTCGGGGAGATTTGATCACTATCAAAGCATTTTTATTCCCTTCCCACCAACTGTCCATTTCCATTGTACGTTTAAAATCAGGAGTGGCAACAGTCATTTTGAAAGTAGCTACAGAAGAAGTGCCTTTAACTAATTTCTCGGCTTTTTTGATGATTTCATTTGCCGACTGACTCCAGATTAGAGAGATTGTAAAAATCAAGGTGATTATATTTTTCATTTTCCACTCAGATTTATTATTGACCAAACGTTTAGTCAAAAAATATAAAGAAAATTAATGTCTGTCAAGAAAAAAATTGACGAACGGAAAAAAAAATATTATTTTTGACTGACCAATCATTCGATATAAATAGTGAAAATATGCCCCGTACAAAAGAACAATTTGAAAAAATGCGTGAATCATCGAGAGAACAGATATTAAAGGCAGCCTTTAAATTGTTTGCTCAAAACGGATATTCAGGTACTTCAATTAATGATATTGCCAAAGCTGCCGGTGTTTCCAAAGGTTTAGCTTATAATTATTTTAAAAGTAAACAACATATTCTTGAAATATTGTTGATGCAGTTATTTGATGAATTTAATGTTTTTGAGCGGGCCTTATCCAAGATTTCTGATCCGTATGAACAAATTCAAACCATAATTAAGTTAACTCTTGAAATGATTGAGCAAAACAAAGAAATGTGGTTGCTTTATACCGGACTTGCATTTCAGCCTTCAGTGTTATCAACAATAAAACAGCGATTAAATTCTTCAGCTGAACGCTTTTATAAATTAGTTGAAAAACCATTTAAAAAAATTAGAATTAAAAATGCACCGACCGAGGCAAAAATTCTTGCCGCAAGTTTAGATGGTATTATTCTTCATTATTTAATGTTGCCGGAAGTTTATCCGATTAAGAAAATAAAAAAACAAATTATGCTCCAATATTCAAAAGAACAATTGGAGCATAAAATACATTAAAACAAGATTTTTAATCCATCGGAAAAATCGATTTGAACTTGTACACTGTCAAACACACAATCCAATAAATGTCCGCCGCCGGTTTTATCATTTAAAAGACTATGTAAATGAAAGCCGGGAAAGTTTAATTTATCCAGCTGATCTGAAATATAAAATCCTACAAGAGTTGCCTCAATATTTTTGAACTCGAAAATATTTTGAACTGCAATTATTTCGGCTAAGGTTTTGCCATGTGGCGGTTGTTTCGGTACACTGCGGGTTTTTAAAAAATTAAATTTGCCGGTTACTTTAATTGCAGCTATTTCGCTTTTCATTAAAGGTTGAATTTTTTCTTTAAATTTATCAAGTGAATCGGAAGAAAAAAAGAAAGTTGTATCGGCAACAAAAAACTTAATATTGCCGAAAGGTATGTTTTTGGTTAACTCCGGCCTGTTTACCTTTCCGTTGTAATCTACTCTGTAAGCAATTCCATCAAGTATAATTAATTCACCGTCAACACCATTTAAAGTGCCGATACCAAAATTGCCATTGGTTAAATAGTTTTTCAATGAGTAATTTCGGTAGTATTCGGAATCAATCAAATTTTGTTTTGTGGAAATTTGAAAAGTAAAATCATTTGAAGCTGCTGGTTCTAAGTTGGTAACTTGTTTTTGACAAGCAATCAAAGAAAATAGCAATAAAAGTAGTATGGTATTTTTCATTTGTTTCTCTCTTGTTCAATTATTTCTCTAAAGGCCTTAAGTTCCATAAGAATTTTAGTTAGCAATTCAGATTCGGAGTAAAGAGATTCATTAGTAATTCCGGGGGCATCTTTTTCTTTATTGATATGTTGTTTCAGTTTCAAATAAAGTTGGTTGTAATCTTCTAAACCCGCAAGCATAGCTTCATAGCCGCTCGCTGTCGGGCTTTGTCCGGCAGTTTGAATTTTTATTGTTGCAATTCCAAGATATCGGTCGAATAAAGATTTGTGTAAAGTGAAATCGGTTATACCGCGATAGGGGATATTTCGTTCAACGCGACTGAGAATTCCGGTGCGCAAAGTAATTTTTTTGTCATCAATCAGGTAGCTTAAATTCCTGAACCAAACTTTAGAAAGCCATGGCCCAAAAAGCCAAATAACAAAAATCAACAGACCGAAAATCCAAGAAACAACTTCTGAAGCTTTTTGCGGATTACCATCTTTTACAATAGAGGAAATTAGGATTATTACACCTGCCAGCAATATTGCAAAACAGGAAATCGTGACGTAAGTAAGAATTATTTTTTTGTACAATTTTTTTGAAGGTTTAATTTCAAACATACTCAACCTCGAATTAATATATTAAATGTTTAATATTTTCATGGTGTTCTTTTATGTTCAGTAGAGAGTCAATCCCGATTTGCAAATGTAAGTTGACAAAATTTTTAGTTACCAATTTATCCGATTCCTCGGTTTTAATGCCTTCGGGATCCATCGGCAGATCGGAAACCAAAAGTAATGCTCCGCGGGGAATTGAATTGGTGTAACCAACTGTGAACAAAGTTGCAGTTTCCATGTCAATTCCGATAACACCTATTTTTTTCAGATATTCTTTAAAATGATTATCCCATTCCCAAACACGTCTATTGGTAGTATAAATTACACCGGTGCGATATTCAAGTCCGTGTGCCATAATATGATCAGAAACAAAACGATGGAGGCGGAAGGAAGGAAGAGCGGGAACTTCGATGGGTTGATAATCATTACTTGTTCCTTCTCCGCGCACGGCAGCAATAGGTAGAATAAAATGACCGATATCCGTACTGTTTTTTAAACCGCCGCATTTGCCCAAAAACAGAACTGCATCAGTATTGATTGCAATTAGTAAATCCATTATTGTAGCAGCATTGGCAGATCCGATTCCGAAATTTATGATTGTTATTCCATCCGAGTTTGTTGCCGTTTGCATAGGTTTGCCAATGCCTTTAATTTCACATTTAAATTTTTCCGAAAATATTTTCACATAATTAAAAAAATTTGTCAGTAAAATAAAAGAACCGAATTCTTCTAATTTTGTTCCAGTGTATCTCGGAAGCCAGCTTTCGGCAATTTCTAATTTAGTTTTCATTATTTTAATCTCGATTTTTCGTCAAACAATTTATTTAACTTTAATGCAAAATATGAAAAAATATATCCGATGGTTGCTCCCACTATTGCTCCTGCAATTATATCGGAAGGATAATGAACTCCAACAATAGGTCGGGAAAGAGCCACTATGCTAGCAACGGAAAGTAAAACCCATTTTATTTTAGGGAATAAGCGAGCAAAAAAAACAGCCGCAGCAAAATTATTTACGGCATGAGAAGAAGGAAAAGAATATGAAGAGGTTTTTCCCACCAATAACCTAACTCCTTCCAAAGCGTTGCAAGGTCGTATGCGAGCAAATAAATTTTTCAATAAATGACTACTTATTTGATCTGAGGCCGCTATCAGAAAAATAGTGCCGATTGCTGCAATTTTACCGATTCTTCCACCTTTGAAAAATGAAATACAAAGTAAAACAACATAAACCAAATACCAATGTTTTACATCAGTTATGTACGGAAAAAATTTGTCGAATAGTGGATTTGCAATTGTTTGATTCAAAAATTCAAATATTAGCCGGTCCAGAGAATCAAAAAAATTAATCATTTTTAAATTTAATTATTGGTTAAAATATATTTAATTTAATATAATTATATTTTAATCAATAACGATATATAAAATTCGATAATACTTTGAAAAATTTAGAAAAAATAAAAGAAGATAAATCAGTTAGCGATAAAGATCTTTTAGAAGAAGATGATTTGGAAATGACGAATAAAAATATAAAGAAGAACTCGCCTTTTTTTTTACCGGTAATATTTTTTGCATTGGCAATAGCGTTGCACGGATTGTATTCATTAATTTTTGAAGTGCAAGATTTAATTAGATCTGCATTTGCAGTGTATTTAGCTCGTCTTTTTGCAACGGTTTCCGCATTTGTTATTTTATTAATTGCACAAACCGATTCAGGTAAATTGAATTCGGAAAAATTGTTGCATTCTTTATTTTTAATTTTAACCCTCTCGTTTGGATTTGTAGCCTATAAATTACCGGATAGTTTTTTAATGAATGCGTATTTGGCGGCAATTACAATTTTAGTTATGTCTTTTTTTATAGGTTGGCATTCCAAAAATCAATTAACGGTTGTTATAGAATTTATAGTAACCTTTTCAACGGTTTTTGCTATTAGGCAAAAAAACATTTTTGTGCAAACAATGAATCCTTTCGAAATAATAAATTTAGGGGTACTTCCAGTTTTATCGATGATAAGCAATTATCATGTATTTAAATTGCGTACGAAAAGAGAAAATGAAATTAAAAATTCTAATTTAGAGCAAGTTGGCGAGGAATTGAAAACGGATAATGAAAGTGAAAACCAATTACCGGAAGATTCAGTACAAGCTATCGATCGGAATATCGAAGAAAAATTGAAAGAACAAATTAAGAAAAATGCTGAGTTCAAAGATTTTCTTGAAAATCTTCCCGATCCTGTTTTCAAACTAAACAACGATGGGAAAATAATTTATGCTAACAAAGCATTTTTAAAAATTGCAAAAGTCTTGCATCCGGAAGAAATTTATGATAAAAAAAGTTTAGAAGATTTTGTTGTTGATAAAGAAGAATTTGCAATTTTTCAAAAATTATTGAATAAACAGGGAATTATTAAGAATTACCATTTAACTTTTGCCTCGGGTGAAACTGAAATAAAAATGAGAATTAATTCGAGGTTATTAACCGACAAAAACAACAAACCGATTTGCATAGAAGGAAATTTACAAGATATTTCATCGTTACTGAAAAAGGAAGAAGGATTAAAAGAAGAATTAGAAAAATTACAACGCGAAAAAAATATTGCTCATACCGAAAAAAATAGAGCCGAAAAAACAAGTGATGTAAAAACACAATTTTTAGCAAATATGAGTCATGAAATTCGTACACCGATGAATTCCGTTTTGGGTTTTCTGACTTTAATTGAAAATGAAATGTATGAAAACAAAGATGAATTAAAAGAGTTTGCAAATAATGCACGTCTTTCGGCTGAGTCGCTTTTAGATATAATCAACAATATTCTTGATATTTCAAAAATTGAAGCCGGCAAAATGGAACTTGACGAAAAAGGCTTTAATCTTCGTGAAGAAATTGATAAAGTGATTTCAATTATACTTCCTACAATAAAAGAAAAAGGTTTAAAAATTAAATTTGATTATTCGCAAGATTTGCCATCTATTGTTTATGGCGACAATACACGCTATCGTCAGATTCTTTTGAATTTAGTCAGTAATTCTATAAAATTTACTAAAGAAGGCGGAATAAAAATTAAAGTTGATTTACACAACAATAAGATTAGAACAACTGTGGCCGATACAGGAACAGGTATTCCGAAAGAATATATACCTAACTTATTTAAGCCCTATACTCAAGTTAAAGATAAAGGCAATATCCATCGCCCGAAAGGCACTGGCTTGGGCCTCACAATTGTTAAAGAGTTTGTGAATTTGATGGGCGGAGAAATTGAGGTTAAAAGCAAAGTAAACGAAGGCTCGGTTTTTGCTTTTACAGTTTCTTTTAAATTTGAAGAAGACGCGATTCATTACGAGGAATTTAATTTTGAAAAAGATGAGTCTGATTTAAAATTAAATAATGAAATTAAATTAAACGATGAAATTAAAAAAACCGATTCTAAGGTTGCCGAACAAAATCTAAAACCCGATGATTTGACTGTTGATGCAAGTAAAATACCGGCAGTAAAACTTTTTGATGACAAAAATATAAATATTTTATCTTCGGAAAATTTAATTGATGATACAACAGAATCAATATCGGAAGTAACTTCCGAAGTGCAAGCCGATTTGGAAATACCACGACTTACTCCAAATCAAAAGAACAAAAAACGACTTTTGTTGGTAGAAGATAATCCGATAAGCCAAAATGTAGAGTTGAGAATTTTAAGAGAAGTTGGATATGCTGTTGATCCTGTTTCAAATGGAATAGATGCAATTGAAGCAGTAAAAACAGGTAAATTTGATTTAGTGCTAATGGATGTTGAAATGGCTGAGATGGATGGTTTAACCGCAACAAAAGAAATACGAGGGTTGGATAGTGAAATAAGGGATATTCCTATTATTGCTGTTACGGCAAATTCAAGTATGAAAGACCGTGAAAAGTGTTTGGCTGCCGGAATGAATGATTATATTTCAAAACCGATAAATATAAATTTTCTAAAAATGACCATCGATCAATGGTTAAATATTGAACGATATTCATAAAGATTTTTTTCTATAAAATTTGCCTTTAATTTTTACCGATATTACATTTATCCTTTCTTTTTTACATGAATTGATTTCTAAAATGAAATAAGGGAGTAATGATGAATAGTCAAGACTTTATTAAAATGGAAGACCAATACGGAGCACATAATTATCATCCGTTACCGGTTGTTTTAGCAAAAGGCGAAGGTGTTTTTGTTTGGGATGTTGAAGGAAAAAAATATTTTGATTTTCTTTCGGCATACTCGGCAGTTAATCAAGGCCATTGTCATCCGAAAATTGTAAATACATTAGTAGAACAATCAAAAAAATTGACACTTACTTCACGTGCGTTTTTCAATGATTGCTTAGGCCCTTATGAAAAATATATTACTGAGTATTTTGGTTACGATAAAGTATTGCCTATGAATACAGGTGCCGAAGGTGATGAAACCGCTTTAAAATTAGCACGCCGTTGGGGAACAGTAGTAAAAGGAATTGATAACAATAAAACAAAAATTATTTGTTGCGAAGGAAATTTTCACGGCAGAACTATTTCGGTTATTTCAATGTCGAACGATCCGGATTCATTCGATAACTTCGGACCTTTAACACCCGGATTTGTAAGAATTCCTTATAATGATCTTGATGCTTTAAAAGAAGCAGTAAAAGATCCGGAAGTTGCTGCATTTTTAGTTGAACCTATTCAAGGTGAAGCCGGAGTTTATGTACCCGATGAAGGTTATTTAAAATCAGCATACGAAATTTGTAAAGAAGCAAACGTATTGTTTATTGCAGATGAAGTTCAAACAGGCATTGCACGTACAGGTAAATTATTAGCTTGCGACCATGAAGGTGTACGTCCCGATATTTTAATTCTTGGCAAAGCTCTTTCAGGCGGTGTTTATCCTGTTTCAGCTGTTTTAGCTGATAATGATGTTATGCTAACAATTAAACCCGGCGAACATGGTTCAACATTTGGCGGAAACCCTGTGGCTGCTAAAGTTGCAGTTGCAGCATTGGAAGTTGTAAAAGAAGAAAAGTTGGCAGAACGTGCTGAAAAATTAGGTGAGCTATTTCGCGATGAATTAAGAAAAATTGATTCTGATATGATTGAATTGGTCAGAGGTAAAGGGTTGCTAAATGCTATTGTAATTAAACCTAAAAACGGAAAAGAAGCTTGGGATGTTTGTGTTCAAATGTCTAAAAACGGTTTGCTTGCAAAACCAACACATGGCCATATTATCCGTTTTGCACCTCCTTTGGTGATTACCGAAGAACAAATTCACGAAGCTGTTGCAATAATTAAAAAATCAATTGATGAAATTGATAATGCCTAATTCTTGAAAAATATGATTTTAAATCATTTTGGAAAATGATTTTTAATTTTCAAAAAAACCCTTTAATTGCTAATCGATTAAAGGGTTTTGTTTTATAAAATATTGTTTATTTCAAACATCGTAAAATAAAAATCCAAATTAAAATAAAACTCGTACAATTTAGTTTGCAAGGTTGTGTTAAAACAAAGCCCCTATAAAAAGGGGCTTAAAATCATTTCATCATACGAGCTTCTTTGGCAGCACGTCTTTGTGCTTTAATTCGGTTCATACGTTTTTCGATCGAAGGTTTTGTATAGAAAGTTCTTTTTTTGAATTCTTTTAGAACTCCTGAGCGCTCGTATTTTTTCTTGAATCTTTTAAGAGCTCTATCTATTGATTCACCTTCTTGTAGAATGATACCTACCAAATTATTTCACCACCTTAAGGTTTTTAATTTATAAAAAATATAGATCTTAATTTTACTGAAAAATTTAATTAGAATCAATTATTACTTGATGTTTAATCCGTTAATATGTGAGATGTTTTTTGTCTCGGAAGAAATTACGAATCCGTTAACTATGCTTATTTCAATTTTCCGATCTTTACATAAAATTAAATTAGCAGGTTTATTTCTTTCAAAGTAAGAAGGTATTTTTGTGTCTTTTATGATTGTGTTGATTGGATAAAAGGATTCGTTTTTTTTCTTAACTTCCAAAAAAAGAATGCCGGATTTTATTAATTTTATAA
>CAZCBD010000007.1:0-29399 GCA_964496755.1 uncultured Melioribacteraceae bacterium | reverse complement strand
GAGCTATTTCTGCTTTTATTACCAATCAAATAACCGGATACAATTCCATAATAGTGTCAGACAATGGTCCCGGGTTTAAATTACCACCGGAAGTTGCGGTAAAACCTTTTATGACGGGGAAACCCAATGCAATCGGTTCAGGGCTTGGTTTACATATTGCAGATGAAATGATGAAAGCAATGAAAGGTCAACTAATCTTTTTAGATGAAAACGATATTAAATTACCTGAAAAAACTTTGGAACACGGTGCGACAAAAGCTATTGTTGCTCTCTGTTTCCGAAAAGAAAAATAAAAAGTGAGTTAATTATGATAGAAGAATTTGTAGATAGCGTTTTGATAATTGATGACAAAGAGGGTGAAATTAATGACCTGAAAACAATCTTGGAAAAAAAAGATATAGATGTATCATTTCTTCAATATATACCCAAAAGGGGATATTTCAGTGGGGTTAAAAAAGGTAAGATAAAAAGAAACAGAAAACTTATTTTTTTAGATTTAGAATTGGATCCAAATTTATCAGGTTCGTCAGATACTAAAATCAAGAATAACCTTTCTACTGTTATAGAACAAAAGCTTTTTAAAAACAAAATAAGCGATTCTTTTGGATTATATGGTATTGTTTTATGGAGTAAACACAGTGAGTATATTGATTTATTCAAAGAAAAAATATCTAAATCAAAATTTTCCAAACCTCTATTTGTTGTGGGATTGGATAAAACAAAATATTTGAGGAAAGGTTTTGATAACATTTTAAATGATTTAAATGATGAGCTTCAACAAAGTGTTGCCGCTAATTTTTTTATCAATTGGAGTAATTTAATACGAAAAGGAAAAGATAATGCAATAACTTCAATATTTGAATTGATTTCCGATTATCAAAAACAAGATAAAAATCTTGAATTTTTATTGTTCAAAATGGCTCAAAATTATACCGGTATTCCTTTTGACCAAATAGACGATGATTATCCTTTAAATCTTGATGCCATAAAAGCTTTTAACGATTTGTTAATATACGAAGTAAATTCGTTGGCATCTTCAATAGATATTTTTCAAGAAAAAAATAAAATTTTATTTAAAAAAGAAGATGGAAATACAATTCAGCCTTCAACTAAAATAAATAAAGTTGGGGATGAAATAATAAATTTATATGCTAATTTCAATTCAAAACTATTCCTTGACTATATCAACATTAAACAAGATAAAACAATTCCCGGGAATGTTTATGAAATAAAGGGTAGTAATTCAACTTTAAAGCATCCCGATATATCGAAAGGTATGATACCTGTTATTATTGAAATGACACCACCTTGCGATTTTTCAAATAGTAAGACCAAGTACCCAAGAGTTTTATCCGGATATATACAAGATTTTGATATTTCCAATCTTCCTAACAATGAAAAATTATATAAGGAATTATGGCCTGTTAAACTAAATAATAATGAAAAACCACAAATAATCGTTTTTGATTTTAGTATGTTGGGATTTGTTGAAAAAGCAGATCTAAAAAATGGTAGTAAATTTAAATTGTTATTTAGAGTTAAAGATAAATTATTTGCCGATATATTACAAAAAATGTCTGCTTATACTGCAAGATTAGGTTTGCCAATTATTAGATAGTTTATGTCTGATATCTTCACGAAACAAAAGCGGTCAGAAATAATGTCAAAAATTTCTGGCAAAGAAACCAAGCCGGAAATTTTGGTAAGGAAGTTCTTGTTTGCAAATGGTTTCAGATATAGAAAAAACGATAAAAGATATCTGGGAAAACCCGATATTGTTTTACCGAAATATAAAACGGTTATTTTTGTTCACGGTTGTTTTTGGCACGGACATAATTGTCCGGCAGGTAAATTACCTGAAACAAGAAAAGAATTTTGGGAAAATAAAATAAAAGGAAATATTGAAAGAGATAATAATAATAAAACCAAGTTGGAAAAGCAAGGCTGGAAAGTAATTACTATTTGGCAATGTGAATTAAAAAATAAAAGAACAAAAGAAAAGACTTTAAATGAATTATTAAATACGCTACACAACAAAGGCTATAAGCAATGCTGGCGAAAGCGATAAAAATGAAAATAAACAATATAACAATTTGAAAATGAAGTGCAAGAAAAACCTGCATTACGCATATGGAAACCGTTAGGCACAAACAGATTTATTTCAGGCTAATTTATTTTAAGCTAAAACTAAACATTGATAGTTTGTTAAATCTTCAAGAGTATCAAAAAGTTGAGGCGCTTTATAAAAGTGAGATAAGAAAGGATAGTACCAACATTTGCCTTTAATTCTAGTTTAAATTATTTTGATGTGTATTTGTATATAGATGGCCTTGGAATAATATTATATAAAGTGTTGTTAGAAGATGGTTTGTTTTTAACAAAGCAAGCAAAATAGATTTTATTTACAAATTAAATAAATTTAACAACTTTTGATGAAAGTAACAGAAAATTAGGATGGTTAGAAAGAAAAAGACTTCGGTTTAATATTCGCTAATAACGGTTTTTTCGTCGGGTTAAATAATAGTTATACCTACATTTTTGGGATATAAAATGATGATATCAAAACAAATATCAATTTCTTATAAAGCTATAATAATATCCGGTTTACTTTTATTTATAAGTTTGATTTATTCTTGTTCGGAAAACCCAACCGGACAGAAAGATGAACCCTGTCCACCGTCGATTTAGTTGCTAACCCTCCTTATGATAGTCCTATTTGGCATCCAAGCGGAGACTTCATCGGCTTTAATCATACGCCTTTGGATTCAATCACATATCCTTATGGAAAACATTGCATAGGAAGTCAGCATTTCAATTATGATTCAACGGGTTTTTGGATTATTAATGTTGAGGGTACAAATATGAGAAGAATATTACCGTTCAAATTACAAACTCCGGCTTGGTCGCCGGATGGAAAATGGATTGTATTTGTTCTTCCTGATTGTCAGATTTATAAAATGCCTTTTAACATTGCTCAACGTTCATTCGATACAACAAAAATAGAACAACTAACTTTTGAAGGAAGAAATTTCTTCCCTTCGTGGAGTCCGGATGGAGAGTGGATTGCTTATGATTCGAATAAAGACAGTCCAAATGGAATGAACTTTATTTGGAAAATGAAAAGTGATGGAAGTGGAAAAATAAGAATTGTGTATGAACCTAAAAAAGGAGAGATAAGAGAACCAAGTTGGTCACCGGACGGTAATAGAATAGTTCATATAAGATATTCAAAAGATTTTAACACAGATGCTTCGGAAATTTTTGTGATGGACGAAAACGGGAATAATGTAAAACGTCTAACATATAATGATTATATGAATAGTAACCCTAAATATTCACCGGATGGAACTTTGATTGCATATACCTCCCAGCCTAACGGATTATGGTTACTTGATTTGTCTAATAATAAAAACCAAAAGCTTACAACAAGAGGTACAGTAGATATATTTAGTTGGTCGCCTGACGGTAGCCGAATAGTTTATACACAACATAATTATAACGATTGGAGTTATAATAATGGTGTAATATGGATAATCGATGTTAACACCGGAAATGAATTTCAATTAACATTTAACCAAAAAAGGAGGTGATTTTTATGGGATGAAAACATAAACCGCCATTGTGCTGCTACACAACGACGGTAAAGAACAATTTCTTTGATGCCGGAAAAAGGCGTATACCCGTTGGAATTTTTCAGCATCGCTTCGTAAGTGATGCCAATCATATAATGCGGCGGGAAGAATAAGAAACTAGAAGTAAGAAGTGGTGTCCTTCCCGGAAATAAAGTTAACCGTTTTAGAGATAAGATCTCATGAGAATGTGAGACACATCATCCGATTTGCAAAAGATTTTTCCGGTCTTTAATTGACACAAAAATATTTTTTCCTTACTTTCAACCGGGAATTATTAATGATCAGAAAAAATATATTAGATGTATTACGATATAGGGCAAAATAATAAAGCGAAAAGAATGGGGTAGCTATAAAACAGGATACAATGATTAAAAAAATATTTATAAAATCGGATTAAAAACAATTGTTAACTTGTATTAGTTAGGTTATTAGAAGGGTAATAATTATGAAAAAAACAATTTTGGTTTTGCTAATATTTTTTTTAGCAAACTCTTTATACGCGCAAAAAGAAGATTCAACTTACAAATATTGGATTACAGTTGGTGGTTTGGTTAATAAAAATGCCAGTCTAAATTTTAATTATATCTTTTCTTCACATAATAATTTTTATAAAGTTGGCTATTTTATTCGGGGAGGATTCTCTCGAAACCCTAGTATTGGGGAAGATGGTTATCTCTATAATTCAATTGATATCTCCGTAGGTAAAAGACTTCAAACAGAATGGTTTCAAGCAGCATTTTTTGCAGGTCCTTCATATGTGTTTGGTAAGAAACGAATATCTGCGGGTAATGACGAAAAATTTAATACAATTGGTTTGGAAACCGATGTACAATTATTATTCAGGCTTGCAAATGAAGTGGGAATTGGAATTGGATTATATGGGAACTTAAACTTTGAAAAGAGTTTTGTAGGAATAAACATCAATATAACTATAGGGAATGGTAAATAAATTAACATCGAAGATAAGATGAAAAAAATATCAATTCTTACTACTGCTTTATTGGTTTTATTTGTCAGTATTTATCCAGCAAGCTGTGCAACTATTGCAACCGGTACTACTCAACTAGTTACTATAACTTGTAATGTTGAAAGCGTTGATGTAAAATTAGATGATATCTTGGTTGGGGAAACCAAAAACTTACGATTAATCAATTTGAATTAAATATAGGAGGCAAGTTATATGACACCCAAATGTAAAGTTTTATTAATAGGATTTATATGTCTTTTAACTATTGGCTGTGATGATGTTGGATTAGATTATGGTTATTTTATTTCTGATCCGCGCAAGCCAACATTCAAGGATATGAAAGTTGAAATTTTTGTTAATAAAGATAACTACGCCAAAGACAGTATAATAACAATTACAACGAGTTGTCAGCCGTTGTTTAACGGGAAAGGCAGAATTATATTAGATGGCGGTATAAATGGAGAAAACTGCTATGAAATACAATCTCCAATTCAAAGAAAAGTATGTAAACAAGATGACCCTGAAAATATTTACCCCCTCATATTTGACACCTCACAAATATCCAAGATTGACTGGGTAATAAAGATGAAGCTTGAAATGAATTATACTGCATTTCACGCTATAGCAGTATTAGACTCAATTATTGTTGAAGATAGCTGTGATCTTTTTGTGCCAGAGTACGACTGTGAAACAGCATTACGAGAATATAGGGAGGAGTTAAAATTCAATCCACTTCGTGCCAGAAGTGAAACTATATACTTATCTAATTAATTATTTTGGAGGTAAAATGTTCAGATTTTTACGCAGTTCTATTAGATTGAGAGTAAATTGTTTTTTGCATGTTGGTAAATTAAAATGAATTAAAAAATTATCGGGTCGGGTTAGCAACCATGCTGTTATGCATATAAATATAGATGATAAAATAATAGAAGCAAAAACCGGTTCATAAAAACAAATAATATAAGGAGGTTTGATGAAAAAATACTTAATGTTGTTAATTGTCATGAGTCTATCAGCCTGTTCATTACTCTTTGAGAATGAAGATAGGTTGGAAGGCTATTTTGCATTAGATCCCTTGATTGGATTTGCTAAATATTATGTGAAAGATTTTTACTTACACGATTCTACTTATTATGGGAAAGTGCCGTCTTTTAGGTCAGTTGATACGCTACATAACGGCGATACTGTTTTTGTTAGCATTACTGAATTCAACCGTTCAGACGGAAAAGCCAGTCCGCAAAACGGCTCTAATTTTAGTGTGAAAATTACAACTCTATATGGTGATGAAGAAATATTTAATCTGGATAGCAGCACCGATTTTTTGAGTTGGGCCGGTAATATGACGCCTTATATTAAGTTTTTAAACTATCAAATTACTTCTGAAAGGCCGCGTTTATTTAATGGAACTATCGAGATCAACTCCAAGGGCGACAAAATAACAGCCGAATATGCCTCATATTGGCACGGACATATAGTTAAAAAAACATTAATATATTCAATGGAGGGAAAATGAAAAAACTCATTCTTTTATCTTACTTTCTGTTTTTATGTATTTCTGTTAATGCACAAAGAAATATTCAAAAAGTTATAGTGGAAAGGGACACAATTGAAGTTTACAATACAGATTTAATTTTAGGTGTCTCCATTGTTCTAATAACGGTGGAGAAAATTATTATAAAGATGATGAATTTTTAGGCTTCTTATTTGTTGCCGTTGCAAAATTATGCATGTTGCTGTTCTATTTACTGCGTTGCCTATATAACTGAAATTGTTAGATCATAAAACTATTTATTTAGTAACTTCATACTGCCAGTTAAAAATATAAATAAGGATTTTTTATTCAATGAGCAAACCTAAATCATTTAAAGCGAAAACAACTCGTTCGGGATGGTTTACAATAATTTCACCTATGGTAATTTTAATAACTGTATTTCTATTGATTGTTCCTTCCAGACTGGAATTGGAAAATTTTTTAGTATTTTTTCTTGTCTTATTACTTCCTATGCTTATTATTTTCTTTGCACTTTTATACCTGCTAATAATTTATCCCAAGATTCAATATCGTTTTGATGATAATGAATTAATTTTTACTTGTGGCCCCTTCAAAAAGAAAATTTTATATTCTGAAATAAAAAAAGCTTTTCAAAGAAATTTTAATTCAGTACCGGTTTGTGTTGGGTTAAATTTCCCTGGATTTGCTATTACAAATGCTAACTTTGCAGACTATGGCAAAATCACATTATGGGCAACAAGATGGAATAAAAATATTACTGTTATTGAAACAACTACAAAATCTTACGGAATTACTCCAATTAATGAAGCGTATTTTCTAGAAATTTTAAAAGAAAAAACTACTATTGATTAATTTTATCTGGGAGTTTAAAAGATTTTGCATCTATTAAATGCAATACAGAAATATTATCAAATACTGGGAATTAGAATATAAAGGCTTTGTATAGCAAGAAGAAAACAGATATCAAAGCCAACACTCTACAGAGTGTGCAAAAGATAACTCTATAATTAAAAAAGTCTAGCTTTGATAACAATTCCACTTTATTTACCAAGCCGTGTAACTTTAACTACTAAACACTCAAATAAGAAAGTGCTCGATATTGCTTTATCGACAAAACGAAAGTAATGAATGGACGGTATTTTTAAGCAACATTTCCCGCTTTAAATCATCATAATTATTAAACTGGAGATGCTATGCGAGGTGTGTTTGTAGGGATATTTTTTTTATTTAATATTTGTTGGGCACAAACAGATTTATTTCAGACTAATTTATTTCAAGCTAGAACTAAAATTGATAGTTTGTTGAATCTTCGAGAGTATGACAAAATTGAGGCGCTTTATAAAAGTGAAATAGGAAAGGACAGTACAAACAAACAGTTACTTTTTAGATTTGCAAAATTTTATCAAAGACTTGCCAAACATTCAAAAGCGGTTAATTGTTTTTCCGAGTATATTAAACTTGATTCAACCAACTCACAAATTTTTTATTTAAAAGGAATATCGGAAAGCGCTTTGGATTTAATTGAAGATTCATATGTTGATTTCAACAAAGCGTATGCATTGGATACAAATTTTATTGAAGCTTTAATATTGAAAGCAAAAAATGCTGCGTCTTTACAAAAGTATTTTGATGCTGAAAATTCTTATCTTAAATTAATAAAAAACGATTCAACCAACTCAATATTTTTCAAAGAGTTATCGGAGATACAATTTAATTTGAAGAAAGATTCCTCGGCATTTTTAAATCTGAAAAGATCTTACCAACTAAATCCGCGAAATAAAAAAGTTGTAAAAAATATTTTTAAATATTTTTTAATAAAAAACGAAAAAGACTCTGCATTAAAGTATATTAACAAAGGATTAGTCCATTACCCGAAGGATATATTTTTTAATGAGCAAAAAGGATTAATATTATTTTTGCAACGAAAATATGAAAAGGCGATTTCTTCTTATTTTCGTGCTATGTCTTATGGAAACAAATCATTTCAATTGTACTATCATCTGGGGGTTTCTCACTTGCAGTTACTTAACGATAAAAAGAAAGTGAAAAAAATCGGACGTAGCGAATTGGCCGAAACCGCTTTAATTTTTCTGAAAACCGCTTTTAATATAAACGAAAATGATCCTTTGGTTAATTTATATCTCGGCATCGGATTTTCCGAAATTAATAAAGTTGATTCTGCTATATACTATTTCCGGAATTCAGCTGAAAATATGATTCCGGCATATATTGATAGAGCTTATCTGGAAATTGGAAAAGCTAATTTAAAATTGAAAAATTATATTGAAGCAATTAAAAATTTCAGATTGGCTGAAAATTATAATAAGGCAAATAAAAATATTAAATATTATTTGGCTACTGCTTACGATAATTGGTATGCAGATGCTTCGGTACCATATAAAATGTATGGAATAGTTCTAAAAAACAGCAAAGATTTTTCACCGGAAATTATTAATTATTGCACGGAAAGGAGAAAAATATTAAGACAAAAAATGCATTTTCAAAACGGATCGAAAAAGTATAAATATTTAAAAAATAAATACAGCCACTGAAAAAGCGGCTGTATAATGAGGGATAATTAAGGATATTAAACCAATGTTTAGTTTACTTTAATGCTTAATTCTTTCGGTTTGGCTTCTTCCGCTTTCGGTATTTCAATATATAATTGACCGTCTTTAAATTCGGCTTTAATTTTATCGGCAATTACTTTATCGGGTAATTTGAACGATCTGAAATATTTACCGAAAGAACGCTCTACTCTGTGATAAGTTTTTTCCTTTGTTTCTTTTTCTTGCTTTCTTTCACCGCTTATTTGAAGTTCGCCGTCTTTGTAGCTTAGTTTTAAATCGCTTTTGTTTACTCCCGGTAAATCTGCAACAATGTAATAATTATCTTTGTCTTCGCTTATATCTGTTAAAGGAGCCCAAAGAGCATTTTCGTATTCGTCAAGATTGCCGTCTGCCGAATTGAATCTGTTACCAAAGGAATTCCAAAGACGATTGAATTCGCGTTCAATGTTTAACAATTCTTTTGCGGGATTCCATTTTACTAGTGCCATTTTGACCTCCTATTGTTTTGTTTAACATTTTTAATTGTACGCTTAAACAAAATCAACCTATGTGCCAATTTATTTTTTTTTCTGTTTTTTAACTTTTTTAGTTTGATTATTTTTTTGAAAGTTTAATATTTTCAGAATGTAAGACATTATTTTAGATTTTGAGAAATTGATTCAGACAAAATGAAAAAAATCAGACAAAAATTCAGCTCTTAGATTTATTGGCACAAAATATTTGGAATTAAAAATGCAAAATTTAGAAATAGTTCAAACAAAAGAATCCGTAATTATTTCGCTTAAAGAAAAGTATAAAGTACTTAGTTCGGCCGTTGCAGGAGGCGGGTTAAAAACAATTTCGGATTTTATAATTTTAAAAGTTGATGAAAATTATGACGGAAAAAAAGATAAATTTGAAGCGCCGGAAATTACATTAAAAAAGTTTGCTTATTCAAAAGGAATTCGGAAAAATTTTATTGGAATGATGACTTCAGCTAAAATGGAATCATTTCGTGAAGTTGAAATTGAGAATCAGAGTGTAAAAGTTTCTTTGTTTTTAACAGCCGGAGTTTCGAATGCTAAACGGGCGGGAGACAAAGCAGAGTATACGAATATCAACGAATTAAAATACGAAGCGGGTACTATAAACATTATTTGCTTGATTAATTTACCACTTACCGACGAAGCGTTAGTTGAAGCAATAATGATAATTACCGAAGCAAAATCTGTTGCATTACAAATGTTGAATATAAAAACATATGATACCAAGACTATTGCAACCGGTACGGGAACCGATTCAATTGCAGTGGGTTGTAGAATTGGAAAAAACGGAATTAGATACTGCGGAAAGCACACTCTGCTAGGAGAGATAATTGCTAAAAGTGTGATTAAAGCTTTACTTTCGTCTCTTTCAAAATAAAGTTACTTGTTCCGGCAAATTTGATTAGATGCAAAAAAAACCGTATTTTTGCACTTAAAAAATTTACGGTTTTAAAAAAGAGACACTTTGTCTAATTTAAGATTAAATATTAATGACGAAACAATTTCGGCATTAGCAACAGCTTCGGGTACAGGGGCTATTTCCGTTATTCGTATTAGCGGAAAAGATACATTTAAAATTGTTGACAAATTATTTAAAGGCGCAAAACCTATTTCGGAAGTTCAATCTCATACAATCCATTATGGTAAAATTGTAAATAATAATGAAATTATTGATGATGTTTTGGTTTCTGTTTTTAGAAATCCAAATAGTTATACCGGAGAAGATTCCGTTGAAATAAGTACACACGGTTCACAATATATAGTTCAGCAGATACTGAAGCTTTTGCTTGAAAACGGTACGCGTTCTGCCGAGCCGGGCGAATTTACCAAGCGTGCATTTCTTAATGGTAAAATGGATCTGTCGCAAGCCGAGGCTGTGGCCGATGTGATTTCTGCACGAACAGAAGCATCTGCTCGCGGAGCCAGAAACCAATTAGACGGATTGCTTTCAAGTAAAATTGAAATATTGAAATCGGGCTTAATAAATGCCGCTTCTTTAATTGAACTTGAATTGGATTTTGCCGAAGAAGATTTGGAATTTTTGCCGGAAGAAAAAATTTTGGCAACAATTGATAAAACTTATACAGAAATTGAAGCTTTACTTGCAACTTACAATTTCGGGAAAATTATCCGAGATGGTGTAAATGTGGCAATTGTTGGTCAAACAAACGTTGGAAAATCATCATTGTTGAATTATTTGCTTAAAGAATCACGAGCTATTGTAAGCAATATTCCCGGTACAACGCGAGATGTAATTCGTGAAGAAATCTCTATTGATGGTGTATTATTTAAATTTTACGACACTGCCGGAATTAGAAACACTTCGGATAGTGTTGAAAATGAAGGCGTGAAAAGAAGCAGGAAGGTTTTATCTGAATCTGATATTGTTGTTTTTGTAACCGATTCGGAAGAATATGATGAAAAACTATTAAATGAAATTATAGATGTTGTATCAAAAGAAAGAGTGATTTTATTGCGAAATAAAATTGATTTAATTGAAAAATTAGAGCCGAACAAATTTGATGTTTCCATCTCAGCCAAAACCGGAGAGGGAATAGCTGAATTTTTAAGATTATTAAAATTGAAAGTTTTTAGAACTAATAATTATACTGAAAAAACAACAATTATTTCTAATATCAGACACTTTAACGCTTTGAAAAATACCTTGGAGCATTTGGATAATGCCAGAGAATCGATTGAAAATAAAATGACAGGTGAATTTATTTCTGTTGATTTACGAAATGCAATTTCATCTTTGGGGGAAATAATTGGTGAAGTTACATCCGAGGATATTTTAAATAATATATTTTCTAACTTTTGTATCGGGAAATAATTTTTAGCAATATATTAATTTAAAATATAATATCTAAACTGATAGATTAATTAAATGTTTCACGTGAAACATTGGAAAGATATAAATTTATGAAAAGATTTGATGTGATTGTTGTTGGCGGAGGCCACGCGGGAATTGAAGCTTCAATTGTAGCGGCCAAAATGGGTTGTAATACGGCTCTTTTCAATTTGGATGAAAAGGGAATCGGGAAATTATCTTGTAATCCTGCCATTGGCGGAAGCGCAAAAGGACATTTGGTACATGAAATTGATGCTTTAGGCGGGGTGATGGGAATTATTGCCGATCAAGCCGGAATTCAATTTAGAATATTAAATAAATCAAAAGGTCCTGCTGTTTGGGCGGGAAGAGCTCAAGCAGATAGAGATTTATATTCACAAATTGCATCCGATTTAGTGGCAAGCACAAAGAATCTAACGGTAATTCCTGAAATAGTTAATGCCGCATTAGAAAAGAATGGAAAAATTGTGGCTGTTAGATCTGAATCCGGCGAGGAATATTTTTGTGATGCATTAATAATTTGTGCAGGAACTTTTTTGAATGGTGTAATGTGGGTTGGCTTGGACTCGGAAAAAGGAGGCCGGCATGGTGATAGGCATGTTGCAGGCTTAACCGAATCAATTGTAAATATGGGTTTTGAATCCGGCCGACTTAAAACCGGTACTCCGCCTCGTTTAGATAAAAACACAATAAATTTTACTGTAATGCAAGAACAACCCGGAGATGAAAATCCGGAACCGTTTTCACAATTTACAGATTTATCACAATTTCCGTTTTTACCCCAAGTAAGTTGCCATTTGACTTATACCGACGCTGAAGTACATAAAATCTTGGAAAAAGGATTCGATAGGTCGCCAATGTTTACCGGAAGAATTGTGGGGAACGGACCAAGATACTGCCCGTCGATAGAAGATAAATTGGTGAGATTTTCTGATAAAAAAAGTCATCAATTGTTTTTGGAGCCGGAAGGATTAAACAGTGATTTGGTATATTTGAATGGTTTTCCCACTTCGTTGCCGGAAGATATTCAAATTGAAGCCATTGCAAAAATAAAGGGATTGGAAAATGCAAAAATTATTCGGCCGGGATATGCAATTGAATATGATTATTTTCCCCCTTATCAAGTTGATTCAACATTGGAGACAAAAAAAATAAAAGGTTTATATTTTGCCGGACAAGTTAATGGCACATCCGGTTACGAAGAAGCCGCTGCTCAAGGTTTAATTGCCGGAATTAATGCGGTGCTGAAAATTAAAGGCAAACCTGAATTTGTTCTAAAAAGAAGTGAATCTTACATCGGAGTTTTAATTGATGATTTGGTAACAAAATCTACGAATGAACCATACAGAATGTTTACTTCGCGTGCCGAACATCGTTTGTTGTTGCGTCAGGATAATGCAGATAGAAGATTAATGAAATATGCGTTTGAATTCGGACTTGTTTCACGTGAAACATTTAAAAGAATAGAAGAAAAAAATATATTAATTAATGAAGCAAAAAGTAAATTTCATACTACCCGAATTAAAGCAAATGTTTTAAATCCATTTTTAAAAAAAATAGGTACTTCAGAAATTGATGCTTCGGAAACAATAGCAAAAATTTCGAAACGACCCGAAATAAAATTGGAAGATCTCCTTTTGCATAATGAATTTATTGAACAAGATGAATTAATCAATAAATTATTTAATAATAAAAAAGCTCTTCAACAAGTGGAAATTGAATTAAAGTATGAAGGTTACATTGATAAACAAGAAGAGCTTGTAAAAAAAATGGAAAAACTGGAAAGTATCAAAATACCAACGGATTTTAATTATAACAACATAAAACAAATTTCTTCCGAAGGAAGAGAAAAACTCAGCAAAGTAAAACCGAGAACTATTGGACAAGCTTCCAGAATCTCGGGTGTTACACCTTCGGATATATCAGTATTGGTAGTATTTTTAAAAAACTAATTTCGGAGTTTTCTGTGGCAAATACAGATCCATTATTACAAGAAGCTAAAAAATTTTTCTGGGAAAATGATATTAATCCTGAAATGTTTCAGCTTGAAAGATTTGCAAAATTCGCTGAACTTATAATTAAAAAAAATGAAGAATTAAACTTGGTGTCCCGAAAAGACGTGAATAACATAATGGAAAATCACATCTTTATTTCGGCGCTTATTTCCGAGTATCTTCCCGATAAAGTAAATAATTTTTTAGATATCGGTACAGGGGGCGGTTTTCCGGGAATTCCGCTTGCAATTATTAGACCGATGATGAGAGGTGTATTGGTTGATTCAATTGCCAAAAAAGTAAATGCTGTTGAAGAATTTATTGATGCATTAAAATTAGGAAATGTAAAAGCTGAAAATAGTAGAGTAGAGGAAAAAGATTTTATTGAAAAGTATTCAAAGCATTTTGATTTGGTGATTAGTAGAGGCACTGCTCCTTTAATTGTTCTGCTTAGATATTCATTGCCGGTATTAAAAGATAAAGGTTATATAATTGCTTTAAAGGGCGGGGATTTAGCCGATGAGTTAAAAAAAGCTGAAATGAAATATAAAGCCTATATTAAGAAAAGAACGGTTTTCGAGCTACCTTATAAGCCCACAAATACACGTAATGAAAAAGATAAAAAATTAGTTGTAATCGAAATACTGAAATGACAAAAAATAAAAAAATATTGTTCGAAGAAATTTCGCAATTGGATACTGAGCAACGTAACGAAAAATCAAAAAATATTGATAAATTTTCAATTCCCGAAATTCTTAAAATAATAAATGATGAAGATAAAACGGTTCCCTTATCGGTAGAAAAAGTGTTGCCTGAAATTGAAGAGGCTGTTAAAATAGTTGTTAATGCTTTTAAAACAGGTGGCAGGCTTTTTTATTTTGGTGCCGGTACAAGTGGCAGACTCGGGGTTGTTGATGCTTCAGAGTGCCCGCCTACTTTCGGTACCAATCCGGAGCTTGTTCAAGGTTTTATTGCCGGTGGAAAAGAAGCAATGTTTGTTGCTCAAGAAGGAGCAGAAGATTTTGAAATAAATGGTGCAAACGATGTTTTAAAAGCAAAAGTTTCTTCAAAAGATGTTGTTTGCGGAATTGCTGCAAGCAAAAGAACTCCTTACGTAATTGGAGCAATCAAAAAAGCAAAAGAATTAGGTGCAAAAACTGTTTTTATTTCGTGTGTCTCGAAAGCGAATTTTAATTTTCCCGAAGTGGATGTTCCTATTTGTGCTTTTGTTGGTCCGGAAGTGATAATGGGTTCAACCAGAATGAAAAGCGGCACAGCCCAAAAATTAATTCTAAATATGATTACAACAACGGCAATGGTGAAACTTGGCAAGACTTATGAAAATATGATGATCGATTTGCAACAGACAAATTTAAAATTAATTGAACGGGCAAAACGAATTGTCATGACTATTACCGGAGTTGATTATAAGTTGGCGGAAGATTATTTAAATAAAGCCGAGGGACATGTGAAAACAGCTTTGGTGATGATTCTATTGGATGTTGATTGTAATGAAGCAAAAAGGAGACTGGCAAAAGCCGGTGGCTTTGTTCGCAAAACAATTGAAAATTAAAATTGTTTTTAAGTAAATTTAAGTAAAATAAAAAGCCCCGAAATTCGGGGCTTTTTATTGATTTATTTTAACATTAAAATATAATCACTTAAAATATATCCGGTTTCTTTTACAAATTCATCTATGTTGTTTTCTGTTTCTTTTATTTCCGTTTTTTTCGGCATTTTAAGCTTTTTTCGTTTTTCCTTTCTTTTAGTTATTTTTTCGCGTTCCTTTTTCCGTTTGTCGAAATTTAAAGAATAAAATTTG
Organism: uncultured Melioribacteraceae bacterium; assembly: GCA_964496755.1. GTDB lineage: Bacteria > Bacteroidota > Ignavibacteria > Ignavibacteriales > Melioribacteraceae > CAZCBD01. The sequence goes on along the minus strand of CAZCBD010000007.1, from coordinate 14,027 downwards.
CGACTTATATTTCTTTTATATTCGGCAATATCTTCTTGCAGAAATTTAAATTCAAGGTTCGATTTTATTCTCTTTTCATGTTTTTTTATTAATTCGGGTACAAATTTTTTAATATTAAAATACTTTGTGAAATTTGTAGTTCCAATTGTATCCCATTTGAGTGAAGATTTATAAGAACTTTCTCCCACTTCGGCAGGATCATAAATTGAGGGAAATTCGATATCCGGTTTCACACCTTTATTTTGCGTACTGCTACCTGTTATTCTGTAATACTTTGCAATTGTAAGCTTCAATTGGCCGGTTTTAGAGTTTTTATTTCTAATAAACCTTTTCAGATCAATTAAGTTTTGAACACTTCCTTTGCCGTAGGTGGTGTTGCCAATTACCAACCCTCTACCGTAATCTTGAATTGCGGCACTAAAAATTTCCGAAGCAGATGCACTAAAGTTATTTACCAATACAGCAAGCGGACCATCATAATATACGGAAGCGTCTTCATCTCTGCCTATATCAATATTTCCGCGAGTATTCTTTACTTGCACAACAGGACCTTTTTTAATAAACAAACCGACTAATTGAATAGCCTCGTCCAAAGCTCCGCCTCCGTTGTTACGTAAATCAATAACAATTCCGTCAACATGTTCTTTTTTTAATTCGGTTATTATTTTTTTTACATCTCGTGTTGTAGAACGATAGTTAGGATCTCCACTCAATTTTGCTTTAAAGTCGCTATAGAATCCGGGAATGTTTATTAAGCCGATTTTCGTTATATGATTATTATTTTGAACTTGAAATATTTTTTTGCTTGCGGCCTGCTCTTCCAATTTAATTTTATCTCTAACCAGAATAATTTTTTCTGTTGGCATATCGGGTGTGTCGTCGGCTTTTAGAATTTCAAGTTGTACCTTTGTTCCTTTTTTTCCGCGAATTAACTGAACAACATCATCTATTCTCCAACCAACCACATTAATTAATTCTCCGTTTTCGCCTTGGCCGACACTTACAATTTTATCATTAGGAAATATTTTTTTTGATTTAAATGCAGGTCCGCCCGGCACCAAAGAAACTACAGTTGTATAATTATCTTTGGTTCTAAGAGTTGCTCCAATACCTTCAAGAGAAAGGCTCATATTTATTCTGAATCGTTCTTTGGTAGCTGGCGAAAAATAATTTGTATGCGGATCGGTTACTTCGCCAAGAGAGTTCATAAAAAGTTGAAAAATATCTTCTTGCCTATATTGCAAAATAATTTTCTGCAAACTTTGGTATCGCTTTAATAATGTTGATTGAATTTGCGGCCATTCTTTTTTTGAAAGTTTCAAGTTTAAAGCATCATTTTTAAGTATCTTTCTCCAAAGTTCATTTTGTTCTTCAATTGTTTGAGGCCAATCGGCATTTTTTCTATCGGGTTGGTAATTTTCATTTTTTGAAAAATCAAATTCTTTTTGCAAAACTTTTGCAATTTGCTTTGTTCTGAAATTCAATCGTTGTTTAAATCGATTAAAAATCCTATATGGTATATCAAGTTCTCCTTTTTTAATAAAATCATCAAAGTCTTTTTTTGCTTTGGCAAATTCATCGATATCGGCTTTCAGAAAATATATTTTATTATTATCAAGAGAACTTATATATTTGTTGAAAATTTCAATGGACAAAGAATCATTTATATTTCTGGTTCTGTAATGATTTGCTTCAATTATTTTTGAAATTAAAATACTGATAAGTGAATGGTTTGCATCGGGTAAGATTACAGCGTTTGTATCTAATTTTGAATTAAGCCTTATTAATTCATTTTCCGTTTGTGCTTGGCAACTAACAGAAGTAACAAGAAGAATAACTGCTAACAGAAATTTTTTCATTATTTTATCCTTTAATTAATACATTAATTTTTCGTACAAAAAATAGAAATAATTGTTTCAATATTTTTAATAAATTAAATTTAATACTTTAATTCAATTTTATTAACTAAATTAAAATCTAATTTATGGATATTGAAAAAATTCAAAAATATTGTCTTTCGAAAAAAGGATCTACCGAAAGTTTTCCTTTTGATGAAACCACAGCTGTATATAAAGTTATGAGTAAAATGTTTTGTTTATTGAATTTGGATATTCCGCATAGTATAAATGTTAAATGCGACCCTGCAAAGGCAATTGAATTGCGCGAAGAGTATAATCAAATTAAACCCGGTTATCATATGAATAAGGTTCATTGGAATACTATAGAATTACAGGGCAAAGCTACGGATGATGAAATATATTCTTGGATAGATGATTCGTACAATTTAATTGTAGCGAAATTAAAAAAAACGGAAAAAGAAAAATTGTTTAACCTTAAAATATAATTGGTGAATAAATGAAATACTTATTAAACATAATTTTGATTTTAACAATTGCCGTAACTTTTTTTTCATGTTCAGAAAAAGGCAAAACGGCAGATACTATTTTAATTAACGGAGAAATTGTTACTCTGGATTCTAATAATACTAAAGCTGAAGCCGTTGCCATTATTAACGATAAAATTTTAAGTGTTGGCTCTAATGAAAAAATCTTAAAGTTTAAAGATGAAAAAACAAAAGTTATCGATCTAAAAGGAAAATTTGTTTGTCCGGCTTTTATTGAAAGTCATGCACATTTTTTAGGCTTGGGAAAATCACTTTTGATTTTAGATTTAACAAAAGCAAAAAATTGGGATGAAATTGTTTATTTGGTTTCGGAAGCTGCCGATAAAGCAAAACCAGGGGAGTGGATTTTAGGCAGAGGCTGGCATCAGGAAAAATGGGAGCCCATTCCCGAACCAAATATTAACGGCTTTCCATATCACGACAATTTAAGTAAAGCTTCACCTTTTAATCCGGTTATTTTAACTCACGCAAGCGGGCATGCAATATTTGTAAATAAAAAAGCAATGGATTTAGCCGGAATTACCGATTCAACAAAAGCTCCAGAAGGTGGTGAAATTATTCGTAACAATACCGGAAAAGCTATTGGTGTTTTCAAAGAAAATGCCGAACAATTAATTCAAAATGTTTATGCCGAATGGTTGGCAAAAAAATCTGCCAAAGAAAAAAGAGAATTATTATTAGCTGAAATCAGAGCAGCAGAAAACGAATGCTTGAAATACGGAATTACTACTTTTCAAGATGCGGGATCAAAGTTTGATGAAATTGATTTATACAAAGAGTTAATTGATAGCAACAAATTGAATATCAGATTATATCTGATGATAAATGAAAACAACAAATCTATTTTAGCAAAAGGAAAAAATTACAGAATAATTGAATATGGAAATTATTTGTTGACCGTTCGTTCAATTAAAAGGTATATCGATGGTGCACTTGGCTCTCGTTCGGCTTTAATGAGAGAAGATTATTCCGACAAACCGGGAGAAAGAGGAATTCAGGTCACTCAAATTTCCGAGTTAAATGAAATAGCCGATTTTGCACTCGAAAATAATTTTCAGCTTTGCATACATGCTATTGGAGACAAGGCAAATAATTTAATTTTAAACTTATACGAAAAGAAATTTAAAACTAAAAACAATTCAAAATTATTGCGATGGAGAATAGAACATGCCCAACATTTATTGCCGGCTGATATTTCGCGGTTTGCGGAATTAGGTGTAATACCTTCAATGCAACCGATTCATTGTACATCGGATGCTCCATATGTTACTAAAAGATTAGGATCGAAAAGAGCAAAATCAGGAGCTTATGTATGGCGAAGGCTACTTGATGCGGGTTCCCAAATTCCAATCGGAACTGATGCACCAGTAGAAAGTGTGAATGTGTTTAGCAATTTTTATGCTGCCGTAACAAGAAAAACCGCATCCGGCAAAGAGTTTTATCCGGAAAATAAAATGACTCGTATGGAAGCTTTGCTCGGTTACACCTTATATGGGGCAAAAGCGGCTTTCGAAGAAAAAATTAAAGGCTCTATTGAAAAAGGAAAGTTGGCAGATTTAGTAGTATTATCAAATAATTTGCTAACCGTGCCCGAAAGTGAAATCAAAAACACAAAAGTTATTTATACTTTTCTTGGCGGAAAAATAAAATATCAAACAAATATTAACTGATAATTTATCCGATTTTATTTAAGTTTGGATGTATTAAAATTTGTCTCGGGGTTTTTATAACCGAGACTATTTTTTTTTGAAAGGGAAAAGATGAATAGCAAGAAAATACCTGATAGATATTTAAGCGGATTTCTTTCCGAAATAAAAGAGATTAGGAAAAATAAATCTAACAGCATCAAAGATTTTTCTCCAACAGAATTGGATTTCGGGCAAATTAAAATTTTATTACCAAGATATTTCGGGCTTTGCTTCGGAGTTGAAAATGCAATTGATATTGCATATCGGACATTAAAAGAAAATCCCAACAAAAAGATATATTTGTTAAGTGAAATGATTCATAATCCGAGTGTGAATGCCGATTTAAAAGCATTGGGAATAGAGTTTATAATGGATTCGCACGGAAAACAATTGTTGGATTGGGAAGAAATTAGCTCGGAAGATATTGTTATTATTCCTGCATTCGGTACTACGCTGGAAACGGAAAGAATTTTAAAAAACAAAGGATTGGAAATTAATCGCAATAATACAACTTGTCCTTTTGTAACAAAAGTATGGAAACGTGCTTCGCAGCTTGGTTTCAATAATGCAACTGTGGTGATACACGGAAAACATTATCACGAAGAAACAAAAGCTACTTTTTCGCATAGTAAAAAATCCGCTCCTTCAATTGTTGTCAGAAATATTGAGGAAGCGGAACAATTGTGTAAAATAATTTTAAATGAAATTCCGGAAAATAATTTTTATAAAATTTTTGAAGGTAAATTTTCCGAAGGCTTTGATGTTAAAAGAGATTTAAAGAAAATAGGTGTTGTTAATCAAACAACAATGCTTGCAGAAGAAACTACATTAATTGCAGATATGCTGAAATCGGCAATGGAAAAAAAATATGGTTTGGAAAATTTAGATAGGCATTTTTGTGACACAAAGGATACACTTTGCTATGCAACAAATAATAATCAATCTTCGACCAAAGAGTTGTTAAAAAAGGAAGCGGATTTGGCTATAGTTGTTGGAGGGTTTAACAGTTCGAATACTTCGCATTTGGTTGAATTGTTGGAAACAAAATTCCCCGTTTATTTTATCAGCTCGGAAAAAGATATTTTAAACTCAAATGAAATTAAACATTATTCAATTACACAAAATAAAATAATTATTACAAAGAAATTTTTTCCGAAAAAAGAAAATTTAAAAATAATTTTAACCAGCGGAGCTTCTTGTCCGGATATTTTTTTAGAAGAAGTATTAAATAAAATCCTATCTTTTTTTGAAGTAACAAAAAAAACGGAAGAAATTTTAGAACAAATAAAATCAGAAAACTAAAAGTCTGAAAATGAAAAAAAAAGAATTTCAAACATCTAGCGTTTTAGCAATTTCCGTTGCACATTTTATACATGATATATATACTTCGTTTTTAGCACCGGTATTACCACTACTGATTAAAAAATTTTCACTTACTTATTCTGCAGCAGGATTTTTATCAATTGTTACAAGAATTCCATCATTATTAAATCCCGTAATAGGTTATGCAGCCGATAAAATAAGTATAAAATATATGTTGATTATTTCTCCCTTGGTTAGTACCGTTTTCATGAGTTTAATAGGTTTGGCACCAAGTTATATAATTTTAGCAATTATGCTTTTTATAGTAGGATTCGGTTCGGCAATGTTTCATGTACCCGCGCCGGTAATGGTAAAAAACGTAAGCGGTGCACGAACCGGTAAAGGAATGAGTTTTTTTATGCTGGGCGGAGAGTTATCCAGGTCGATTGGTCCGCTGGTAATTATGAGTGCAATTTCACTTTGGGGTTTCGAAGGCACTTTTCGTTTGATTCCGGTTGGAGTTTTGGCTTCCGTAATTTTGTTTTTTAAATTTAGAAAAATTGAAACAGAGGGAACAAAAAGGCAAAAAACAAAGAGTAGTGCCAAAAAAGAAATAAAACAATTTATTCCGTTTTTAACTACAATAAGCGGAGTATTATTTTTCAGGGCAATATTGAAAAACGCGCTAACAACATTTTTACCAATTTATATTACATCGAAAGGCGAATCTATTTGGCTTGCGGGAATTTCACTTTCAATATTACAAATTGCAGGTGCCGGGGGAACTTTTCTTTCGGGAAGTATTTCAGACAAATTGGGAAGAAAAAAAACATTGTATTTTGTTGCAATATTGCTACCTATTTTAATGGTTCTATTTTTAAATTCAAATTCTTTTTTTCGGTTTCCATTGCTGGTTTTATTGGGCTTAATACTCTTTGCGGCCGAACCGGTTTTGCTTGCATTTGTAAATGAGCAAAAGAATAATAATCCTGCTTTGCTTAACGGGGTATATATGGGTATAAATTTTATTATAGGTGCAATTGCTGTTTTTGTAGTTGGTATTTTAAGTGATTTATTTAGCTTACAAACCACATATATTATTGCAACAATTCTTACTTTATTTTTATTGCCACTTATTAAAAAAATTCCCGATAGTGCTTGCAAAGCAAAATAGTGTGTTTTAACCTAACCCTTAAATTTTAATTTCAATAAAATGAAGTAAACTTTCGTGAAGTTTTAATCTGTAATTCAGAATATTTTTTATTTCCGTTTTAGTGTTGGTTAATCTGATTAAATTTATTATTTCCTTTTCTTCGGGTGAAAGATTAACCAAAAATTCTTTGTCGGTCTGGGTTGCTTTATTGCCGATTTTATCGGTTTGTATTCCGCTGTAATTAATAATAGGAGTAGTGCCTTCGCCGTTTATTAACCAATTAATTTCAACCGAGGCTAATTGTGCGATTTTGTTACAATTTTTAACATCCGGAATTCTGCTTTCCTTTTCCCACATACTAATAACGGAACGGTGGATATTCAGTTTTTCGGCAAACTGTTTTTGCGTGAGATTTAGTAAGTTTCTGCAGTATTTTATTCTACTTCCGATGCCATTCATTTTATCTCCTAATTGCAACAAAAGTTGACAGTATATGTAATAAAGTTGACAAATTATAACAAAATAGTTATATTGGTAACGTGCCAATAGCTTTAAGGTGAATGAGACATAGTTATTTAACAGTTCAAAATATGGTTTTGTAATAGATATTAAAAAGTTTAAATCATTCTATTATCGGATTTATTCTTTAAAAATATAGTATTTAAAAAAAATATTTAATTAGAAAAATTTTTTAAATTTACCAAATTTAGCCCAATGAATACAAATTTTAAAAGTATTAGATTTATTTAATTATTTTATTTATTTTCATTAACATATTCTTTTTGTACGGAGCGACATTTGAAAAATCGGATTAATAAAAAAATTCTAATACTTACTTTTATAATCGTTCAGGTTTTTTCTATTATTGTTGCTCAATCTTTCAATACATTCTTTTACGGCAAGGAAAGCGGATTACCATCACAATATGTTTATTCTACAACTCAAGATGCATTTGGGAAAATTTGGATTGTTACAGATAATGGCATTGCTAATTATAATGGTAAGAATTGGTCGAAATTTGTAATAAATTATGACAAAATATCTTCAAAAGTTAGAGCAATTACTACTGATGAAGAAAAAAATATTTGGTTTTTCACAGTTAGTGATTCTATAAAAGTTTATAACATCAAAGGCGATTCTTTAATTCAGGTATGTTCTGTTAGTATTAAAGAGTTTAAAAATTCGGATCAATTTGAATATATCGCGGTTTCTAATGCTAATAGTAATTTGATGATTGTTATTGTTACTGCTTCAGAGGGTTTATTATACTTTCAAAATAATAAATGGAAAAGAATTACAAAAAAAGACGGACTAATTTCAGATAAAGTTGTCTCTTTAACTTGTTTTAATAATAAGTTTTATGTGTGTACTCCGAGAGGGGTTTCGGTGTTGACCAATGGAAAGGTAAATAATCTGTTTAATTCTAAATATAATCCGCAAAATAAATCCGTTCATGCAATTGCCTTTGATTCGGAAAGTGATTTTTCGTTTTTATTAAATGATAAGATTCTAGTGTTTAGAAATTTGAATTTATATAAAAGTCTAAAATTTTCTTTACCCTTTTTACCCGGGTTTAATTACAGGTTTAATTCGGAATTTATAAATAAAAACTTCTTAGTATTTAATAATGGTGGTGATGTAATTTTATTGGATATTCAAAACGAGGAGTTTTTTAATCTTAACAAAAATAGCAACATTATCGAACAGTCTGCTTTCAATGTTTTTGTTGACGAAGAAAAAAATGTTTGGGTTTCAACATATTTGGGATTAGTTAAGTTTTCATCTCTCCGGTTCGCAAATTATAATCAAAAAGACGGATTATTAGGTGACGAAATTGATGCATTAATTCAAAAAGATGATAAAATCTATGTTGGTCATACAAATGGGTTTTCGATTTTAGAAAAAGATGGAATCAAAAAAGTTGTGTTTAAATGCGAAGGCAGCAATAATAAAAGTAAAATTATAAACCAGAAAATTATTGATTTTTGTCTCTGCGATAATAAAATCTGGTTTGCTGCACAAAACAAAGGTTTCGGATTAATTACAAAAAATAACAAAACAAAGTTTTTTAAATGCGAACCTAAGTACTATGCTATGGCTGTTCAAGCAGATTCTTCGGGTACTATATGGGGTTTGGCTAGGTTTGCTTTGCTAAAATTTGACGGCAACAAATTTGTGAAAAGTAAATTGGATTTTTCAAAATATCCCAAAATAAAATTCAAAAAACTATTTCTTGTTGACAATGAATTATGGATTACAACAACAAATTATGGTGTTTTTGTTGTATCGGATAATAAAATAAAAAAACATATAGCTAACAAACAAAATGATCCAAACATAAATAATGTTTTTGCTGTGCAAAAATTTAATAATCGAATTTTGGTTGGTACTTTAGCAGGGCTATTTGAAGTTAAAAATAGCGAAATTGTTTCCACTCAATTTGAATTAAATGCCCCTGTATTTTCAATATTAATTGACAAAGAAAATAATATTTGGTGTGGTACCAATAATGGGGTATACGTGATTAAAGGAACTGAAATCCGAAATTACGGTTTTAAAAGCGGCTTGGCCGGACAAGAAACCTATCGAGATGCTCTTATTATGGATTCTGATAATAATATTTGGATCGGGACAAATGAAGGATTATCAAAATACATTGTAGGTCTCGATGAAAACTCAATAAAACCGAAAGCATCTATTCTAAGTTTAAAAGTCGATAAAAAGACGGTTAATCCTTTTAAACCTCATGTTCTGGAAAATGATGCTAATGATTTATTGTTTGAAATCGAAATAAATTCCTTTTTAAATGAAAATGGAACTAATTTTAGATATATGCTTAAGGGGTATGACAAACAATGGTCGGATTATGTAAATTACATTTCAAATTCCAAAGTTCAATATACAAATTTAGAGCCCGGTAAATACAGACTTAAAATTCAACCGAGAAATTCTATTGGTGTTGTTGGCGAAATTGTTGTTTCAGCTGAAATTAAAATTACTGAAGCTTTTTATAACACTTTTTGGTTTAAAGCAATTCTTTTTATAATTGTAATTGGCATTATTATTATCACAATATTTTATACCTTAAATTTAAGGTACACTAAAAAATTAAAAGAAAAAGTTTGGGAAAGAACTTTAGAGTTAAATGAATCGGAAAGAAAATACCGCGAAATGTTCGAAGAAAATAAAGCGGTTATGTTAATCATTGATCCGGCCACAAAAAGAATAATTGCAGTTAATAAATCCGCATTAAAATTTTACAATTATCCGTATAGCCAAATAGTTGGAAAGCATATCAACGAAATTGATTATTATGATAATTCGGATTATCTAAATTCAAAAAATAAAAACAATCAAAGCTATTATATATCCAGGCACAAATTGGCTGACGGTTCGTATCGTGAAGTAGAGGTGTATTTAAGTGTTATTACCGAAAAAGGGAAAGATTTACTTTATGTAATAGTTCACGATATAAATGAAAAAAAAGCCGCTGAAGATGCACGAATTGAATCGGAGGAAAGATACAGTACATTAATAAATAGTATGCATGATGGTGTATTTGTATATAGAGATGGAAAAATTTTATTCGCAAATGCAGCGCTACTTAAAATGATTGGTTTCGATAAAGATGAAGTTATCGGTGCATCGCCTTATGAATTTGTTTGTGAAGCCGATATAGAATTTGTTAGGAGTTGGTATAGAGACTATAAAAATAAAAATCAAACTAAAAATGAATATGATATTCGTTTAATAAATAAGTATTCAAAAAATTTAGTTTATGTAAGTGTAAAAATTGCTGAAATAAATTTTCAAGGAAAAATTGCTTTATTAGGCACAGCAAACAATATTACAATTAAAAAACGCCAGGAAGAACAATTGCGAAAGCTTTCCATAACGGTTGAACAAAATCCTAATGCTGTTATTATTACCGATTTGAATGGAGATATTGAATATGTTAATTCCAGATTTACCAAAATATCGGGCTACGGTTTCGGAGAGGTTTTTAAACAGAATCCCAGAATTCTGAAAAATGAAAAAATGAATTCAGAGGTTTATAAAGATTTATGGAAAAGTATTTCCTCAGGTAAAACTTGGCGTGGCGAGCTGTTAAATAAAAGTAAATCGGGAAACCCTTTTTGGGTACTTTGCACCATTAATTCAATAAAGAATGAAAAAGGCGAAATCACTCATTTTGCGGCAATTGAAATTGACATTACTGAAAAAAAGAAAATTGAAGAACAGAATAAAAAGAATCAACGGCTTTTAAACTCGGTATTAAATTCTGCCCCCATGTTCATTTTTGCGTTGGATAAACATTTAAATATTTCTCTGATTAAAGGTAAGGCTTTGGTTTTAATAGGTTTATCCGAAGATAAAATCTTAAATAATAGCTTCGATTCGGTTTTTAGAAAATATGAAATTTATTCTAATGAATTAAAAAAATTAAAACCGGGTGAAAAACTTCATCATATAAAAAAAATAAACGATCATTATTTTGAGCTGGAATATTTACCCATTTATGAAAACAATAAGTTTATTGGTATAAATGGAATAGGATTTGACATTACCGAAAGATATTCTACCCAAGCAGCTTTAATCGAAAGTGAAGAAAAATTCAGATCTTTGTTTGAAAATACGAGTGTGGGAGTTTATCGTTCTACCATAGATGGTAAAATACTAATGGCAAATCCGTGGCTGGTTTCTATGCTGGGTTATAGTAGTTTTGAAGAACTTAAGGAAATAAAAATTCCGGATCCTGAATTTAATTTTAAAATTGATCATTTCAGTTTTGTTGAAGAACTTAAAAAACATGGTTCTGTTTCAGGAATTGAATCTACTTGGTATGGCAAAAACAATCAAGTTATTTATGTGCGCGAAAGTGCTCGTGCTATTAAAAACGATGACGATGAAATATTATATTATGATGGTATTATTGAAGATATAACCGATAAGAAAAATGCAGAATTAGAATTAATAAAAAGCCTTGCCAAGAATAGAGCAATGCTTAATGCTATACCCGATATTTTTATTGAAATCAATCTGGAAGGAAAAATATTAAGTAGCAGGATTCCTAAGAAGGAAAGGCGTAATTTAAATATTTCCGAAGAAATTGACGGAAAAAACATAAAAGAGATTTTTGACAAAAGTGTTGCCGAAAAGTTGATTGATTCTGCAATTTTTACTGCTAAAACTCAAAGTATTCAGATCATTGAATTTAGTGTTAATAAAGGAAATGCTGAAATGTTTTATGAAGCACGAATAATTTTAGCTGATTCCAACAGTGTTGTTGCTATTATTCGTGATATTACTAATCAAAAAGAAACGGAAAAAATATTAATTAAAGCAAAAGAAGAAGCCGAAAAATCAGATAAACTGAAATCGGAATTTTTAGCTCAAATGTCTCATGAAATAAGAACACCTATTAATTCAATTTTGAGTTTTACTTCGTTAATAAAAGAAGAACTTCAAGATAAAATTTCTGAGGATTTGATTTATGGTTTCGAAGCTATAGATAACGGTAGTAACAGATTAATCAGAACTATCGATTCAATATTAAATATGTCGCAAATTCAAACCGGTACTTATAATCCGTCGTTTTCAACTATAGATTTGAATACGGATATTTTGGAATCCGTTTACAAGCAAATGCTTCCTTCTGCCAACGGAAAGAGTATTGAGCTTAATTATTTAATTGAAACCGAACAAACACATTTACAAGGTGATTCATACACTCTCGGGCAAATTTTCATAAATTTGGTTGATAATGCGATAAAATATACAAACAAAGGTAAGGTTGATATCAAGCTGTATCGTAATAATTCCAATAAGCTTTGTGTTGATATTATTGATACCGGAATCGGTATCTCAAAAGAATATCTTCCTAATTTGTTTTTACCTTTCTCGCAAGAAGAATCCGGTTATACCAGAAAATATGAGGGAAATGGTCTTGGTTTGGCTTTGGTACAAAACTATGCGGAAATGAATTCCGCTACTATTACTGTGAATAGTGAAAAAGGTAAAGGCAGTACTTTTACGGTTAGGTTTTTGAACAGTTAATTTGAACTTAAAATACAGTAGTATTTATCATAATAGAAAATATGCTTTCTATAGTTGTTCTCCATTTAATTAATAAGTGGCACGGTATTTACCCATGCCACTTGATTTATTACTTAAATAAGTTATCAATATATTTTAGCTGTTCATCCAATTTCAATTTATGGAATTTCTTCATATCCATCGGATTAGTGAATAAATACCAGACATAAAATTCATTTTCGCCTGTTTCCAAAATTACATTTTCTTTTATCCACTCTTGACAATTATGCCCTTTGTAGGCACCGTTGCAGGGAATTAATTCGACAAATAAATGCGGATAATAACTTTCTTTTTTCGCAACATAAAGAGCGCATTGTTCCGCATGGCAAGCACACTTTTCCGGAGCATCCGAATCTTTGTCGAAAGCTTGGCTGTTGCCGAATCGATAAATACCATTTTTCAAAAGGATAGCAGCGCAGCATGAACCGTCGGCTATTCCTACTTTTACACCACGCACTTCATTAAAATGTTTGCAGGATTCGGTAGCTAAATTTTTAATCAATTTTGAGTCCTCATGATTTTTAGCTTCTTTTAGCAGTAATATTTTCATTTAATCCTCCATTGCCCAAGCTAAAGCCCTTGTAAATGCTTCGCAGGTTTCCGATTCTGCAAATTCTTCGGTTATACTTATTTTTAATCGTTGCATAAAATCATGTATATCGTCTGTTACGTTTGAATCAACATCAACAAAATATTTTACGATTGAAGACATTTCCGTATTTTTCAAAGCCCCCAAAAAATGTGTGCCGCTAAAATTTGTGGAAACATAAAAATTGTAATTGTATTCATTAATTCTAGCATGATGTATTTGGTGCAAACCGCCGGATTTTAAAGTTAACTTTTCGTCGCTTTCTTCTAATACTTCGCGTGTTAAAGTATCGCGGTCGGATTCGCCCGCATTTTTTGTTCCGCCAAAAAATTGGGGCATTCCGGCACAATAGCCGCTTCGTTTAATAGGAAAATAAAATTCTTGTGCATCCGGATCATAAAAAATAACATAAGCTTTGTTTGGCATTTTTACCTCCATTGGTTAAAAATGAAAAAGATAAAAATTAAATCTTCCCGTTTTTGAGTTTGTCTATAAAAGGAATGCCGACGGGATAAGTGAGTTAATTCGGGCTTGAATTTTTTTGGTGAAAAAGTTCGGAACTCAACTATTCCCTTAAAAGAAAGCTATATTTTTTTTAGATTTGAATATTAAAATAAGGAAGAGGAATTATGACAATTCAAACAATAAATCCTACAACCGGCAAGGTTATAAAAGAGTTTGAAAAACATACTTCAGAAGAAGTGAACTCTAAAATTGAAGAAGCGAAAAATCGATTTGAGTTTTGGTCGAATTTAACTTTTGCCGAAAGGAAAAAATATTTACTTCAGGTGGCAA
>CAZCBD010000006.1:23276-29993 GCA_964496755.1 uncultured Melioribacteraceae bacterium | reverse complement strand
CTCTTGCACCAAAATTTTCTTTAAATCTTCCCAAACCCGAATTAGGTTCCATATTCACCGTAAAAATTCCGAAATCTAGAAATTTAAAACCTTCATCATGGTAACGCTTCATGATCTCATAGAACAAAAAATTTACAGGTCTATATTTCTGATAATCTTCGTCATGACTTATGTAAAAAGCTAAAACAACTTTATCATTAGCACTAAAATTACATACGCCGGCAATAAGTTTTTCCTCTAAAAAAGCTCCCCACAATCTTATCCTACCCGGATACATTAATCTTAATTTCAATAATTCTTCTAATGTGTGTGTTGGAGTTACACCGTGCCTCATTTTCAGATTCTTTTTTAGAATCTGAAAATAATCGTCATAGCGTTCTGTTTCCGCAATTACTATGTTTTGCTTAATTGCTTTATTTACTGCTGTTCTTGCTTCCGGTCTGAATGTAGATAGAATTTCCTCTTTTGGAATATCAAGCTGAACAACACTTGAAACTTCTCTTTTTAAATAACTAAATCCGTTTCTAAACAAAGCAAAGTCAATATAATTCGAATATTTTGATAAATAAATCATGGGTGGAAGAGTAAGTTGAATTGCATTGCAATTAATTTTCTTTGCATAGGCTTCAAGATTTTGTACTAATGAAAATGAATCTTTTAATGTTAAATTACTTTGGTAAACAAAACCACCATATGATGACCCCGAGTGAGAACTTAGAATTTTCTTTCCGGCGCGCTCTATTACCACTGCCGGAAATAAGGAGAATAATTTTTTATTTTTAAATATTGCTACTGAAGCATCTTCAAATCTATCTTCGGGATGATAACCTAGAAATTTTCTTTCATGAAAAAGTGTTCCGTTATCTGATTTTTTAACAAACTCGTCCCATTCTGAATTTGAAATGTTACTTTCATTAAATCTTTCAAAGTTCATAACTACCTAAAATTTATAATTTATTGAAATAGTGTGTTTAGCCGAATCAATTTGATAATTTAAAAATGAATAATCAATATTCATTCCTTTCCACTTAATTCCAAAACCAATAGAATAGTCTTTTAATTCATAGCCTGACAAATAACCAAATCTGCCAAACAAAAAATCTTTAAAAGCAACTTCACTTCCAACACTAAGGTGGATATCCGTAGATTCGTATTTTTGAATTCCTGAAATTAGATTTAACTCAAAGATATTTTTTTGTAATATTAATTTATATGAGATACCTAAACGATAATCTATTGGAAGTTTGCTTCCGACATTTAAAAGATTTTGCATCGTTCCTATATTTTTTATAGAGAATCCAATTTGGCAATACTCTAACAACCCTGTATAAGAAAATCCAAAATCAAAAGCATAGCCCGACGCATCTTCTCGTAAATATCCTTCATATAAATATTTGATCGATAATCCAAAATCCAAATCATTATAAATTGAAAAACCGGTGGATAAGGAAGCAACAAAATAAGAAACATCAAAATAAGCTATCGGCTTTCCGGGAACAGTTCTTACTTCTATATCATTAATAGAAGTGCTATTAAGGCCAATCACAAACGGCAATCCAAATAACTTAGTTCCTGCAGCAAAATAATTTGTAGCCGCATCGGGTAAAAATCTATTATGCATAAAGGCAATTTCTGATTTTTCTAATTTTGAAATTAAAGCTGGATTATAATTTATAGCAGTTATATTATTTGTTCCAACAACTCCCAAATCTCCCATCGCAATGTTTCTAGCACCAAATCCGTTTTTCAGAAATGCCATTCCTGTTTCCGAAGTTGTTTGAGCAAATGTGGAAACTAAAAATAAAAAAACCGCAAAAATATTTTTTTTCATGTTATACCATTATAAGTTTAAGTTAATACCAATACTGTGTCTATCGGCCGCGGAATATGGTTCACTACTATAAGCATAATCAAAAATAAATTTATATCCGATAAGTTCTTGATTGTATGAAAACCCGAAAGAAGGTCTGGTCGGATAATGTTTGTCAGATAAATTCAATCTGTCAATACCGGCACGTAAATATAAATTTTCAATAATTTTATATTGCGCACCACATCTAAGAAAATTTATTTCCGAATCTAAATTTTCATATTCACCGGTAATAACCAAGTTTTCGGAAAACTTATATGCTAATCCAATCTTTTTTGCCAATGGAAATTTCTCTTTCCAAGAGTTCCCATTAACTCCCCAAATCTCAGTAGTATCCCAAGTGTATCGAGCATTTATATCCTTCAACATTGCCGAAATAAATATTTTATCATTCAATTTATAAATAATACCAACATCAAATCCAAGAGCGGAAGCTGTTAAAGATTGAAATAAATTGTAAAAATAAAATTTAAACGTAACCCCAACAACAAATTTTTCCGAAACTTTATTTCCAATTGAAACAAAAATCAAATTTTCCGAAGTAGAAAACTCACCTAATTTGGTCCCTTCTAAATCATATTCACCAATATTGGAAACCCCAGAATTTATCAACCCGATACTTAAACCGGCTATATGATTTTTTTTATCCAAATTGAATTTTTTTGTATAAGAAACTAAATTAAATTTTCTATCAAGGGATAAAAAAGAATGATCAATTAAAATTTGATGTCCCTTTTGAAAAACAGATAAAGCCGGATTCACCAAACCAATTAAAGCCCCTTCATTAAAAGCCGATGTTGAATTTCCCATTGCAATGCTTTTAGAAGAAGCACCAATTCGAGTAAAAGCACCCGGCTTTGAATTTATTTTATAAAAACCTTCTTGCGCAAAGATTAAATTTATAAGAAACAAAAAAACAATAATTCTTTTCAAGTCTTCCTCTTTTTATTTGATAATTACAATTTTCCCAAACACAGGTTTATCCGAATCAACATCAATTCTATAAAAATAAACACCGTTTGGAAGCAGTTCGCCAGAATTATCTGTACCATCCCAATATTCAACATTTGCTTCATAATTATTTCGCGATACATTTTGAATTAACGTTTTAACCAAGGTCATATCGAAATTAAAAATTCTAATTGTAACGGAATTTGCAGGTTTAGACAAATAATACTTAATATTTACCAATCTTTTGCGCGGATTAAAGGGATTCGGGAAAGCAAAAGTTTTAGTTTTATTTTCGGCATCGCCTACTTTAAATAAAATTTCTTTTTCACCGGTGGCAAAATTGCTTAATGTTTTATTGACTACTAACCCCGCATTAGTACCAATCCAAATTTCCATAGGTGAGATTTTTTCATTTGTTTTGACATACGTAAACATTGAAGCCGTTAAAGTCAATCCGTTTTTTGAATCGGTTATAAAACTTCTATTTATCCATGTTTCTCCGTTATCAGAAGAAACAAACAAACCCGATTCTGTTGGAACAATTATTTCATTTTTTAAGAAACCTATATGCCAGGCTTTATAATTGGGCAAAAAGGTTTCCCAAGTTTTACCAAAATCAAAAGATGCGGAAACAGCATTATATTCATTCTCGAAAATTGAATATCTTGAAGAAATCCATATTGATTTATCAAATGGATTCGAGGTAACATCTAAAACCCAATTGCCGGAAATAGAATTTTCGGAATCCTGACTACTAATTCGTCGCCAACTTATTCCACCGTCAAACGAAATATTGAAACCGCCTCCCGTTCCAACTAAAATAGTATCATTACCAATTGTTTCAACTGAAAACGCCATGTGATTATAATAATTTTCGGGACCGAAATTACCCGAACGAGGTTGCAGTGAAAAACTTAAAGTATCAGTAGGCTTAATCGAACTCATATTATCCGGCGGCAAAACAATTCTTTGCCACGTTTTTCCTTTATCGGTAGATTTTCTGAGACCTCCGCCCCAAGATGCTATCCAAACCGCCTTTTCGGTAACTGCAATATCCCATGAAATGTTTTGTTTATTAGTAACAATTGGTAATGCTCTTAACCGGTTAATTCCATAAACAATAGTTGAATCGCCCGAGCTGTCTTTAGGTTGCGGAATGAAAGACCAAGTTTTTCCATCATCATTTGTGTAAACTAATCCTAATCCGGTATCCGTACCATCAATTTTTTTGCCGAGAGTAATCCATACTTCATTATTATATGAATCAACAGCAACCACAGATTCTTTAAATCTATCTTGTGTGAAATTTTTCCATGTTTTACCATTATCAGTAGATAAGCTTACAGTCTTATTGTTAATTACCCAAATATTATTATTAGATGATATTTCAATATCATCAATGCTATTACCAGCCGGAGTTATATCCTTAGATGTAGTATTTTTATTTAAACTAAAAGTAATAGATTTATTTTGAGCTAAAAATATTTGACCACAAAAAATTAAAGATAGAATTATATTTTTCTTCATTATTTCACTTTTACCGTTTTTTCAATTTGATTACTTATAGAATTACTTTTATCAACAGCATAAAATTTAAATTTCCAATTCCCAATATTAACCGAAGCCGGGAAAATTAGTTTTGCAGAAAACACCCCGTCACCGGATTTTATATCTCCGTTTTCTCCATTGTCATTTAAAGGGAATTCTGAAATACCATTACTATTTTTTTGTTCCGTGCCATCAGGTTTATACAACTTATAAACTACTTTGCTTATGTTTTGCAAACCATTCGGATCTTCAACTTTTACGGAAAAATTAAATTCTACTTCTCGATTTATTGAGTCCGGCAATATTAAATTCGAAATCTCCGGAGGATAATTTTTTAATTTATTAATAAACAGAAAATATTTAACTCCCAAAACTTCTTGTCGTCTCGAAAAATCTCCCGTAAATTCCGCCAGATATTTTCCCGTTGAATTTTTCAATCCGAAAAAAGCTTTACCGGAAAATTTCCAAACAGTTTCTAATCCCTGCTTTATTTGAACATGAGATAATTCCGTTGATTTTGATACAAATATTTCTCCTTTTTCCGAATAAACCCTGAATTCAATATTATTTATTTTGTCGCCAATATATTCAATTTGAGCTGTAAAAGTTGAATCATTGGTATTATAAACAACCGTATCCGGTATTTGAATATTTATAATTTGCTTTGAATTATTTCCGACCTCGATTATCGATTCAGAATCTTTTTCGCAGGAAATAAAAAAAACAAATAACAGTATCAAAATATTTTTTTTCATTCAATAATCTCTAAAATATGGGATAATAAAAGGGCTGATATTCGTAAAGAATATTATATTTAAAGACTTAAACATTTGATTTTTAAATTTAATTGTTAAAAAAGTACCAAGTCTCGATATAATATCCTTTTATTTTTTTAGTAAATTAAATTTAATTAAAATATTATTGCAAGGCAATTATTTATCCCTTTTAATTTATAAATCAATGTTAAAACCAAACGCAGAAAATTTTTGTTCAACATTAAAGTACTCGCCATGATAACTTTTGCCGGAATAATACTCATAAAAGAATGAAATTCCACGACCTTTTTGTTTACCGAATTTAAACCCGATATTTATATTATGATTAGCCGAATAGTCGGATAAATGAATGATTTTCAAATCGTAGCCCGAAAATAAAAATAAATTATCCATTAATCGGTAAGTAAAATCAAACCCTGCTTGATAATTATCTTTTTTAATAGTTGAAGGATCCACGTGATACAAATAAGTGAAGCCCGCATAAAACCTAAAATTTTTAATTTTCATAAAAGGTAGGAATTCAACAAATTCACGACTGTAAACCATTGGCATTCTGCCATCACGCCAAGTACCGGTAGAAGTATTATCCCAATGTCCATCAACAAAATGAGCACTTATATGACTCAATCTCAGTCTAAAACCAATTTCAGTAATAAAATTATTTTCAAGATTAGCTTTAAAACCAAAATTTACTCCGAAAAGATAATCAACAGCATCAACAGGAAAATGAAAATTACTTTCGCTTCTAAGCAATGTAAAAGTAAAAAAATCCACTCCGGCAGAAAATTTGCCGATTTTATTTTCAATTTGAAATATATCCAAGGAATTTCCAATATTTAATTCAAGTTCATTATTCGCAATTTGAAATACTGTTCCGATTTTAGGCTCCAAAGTATTTCCTATAAAAGGTTGGATATTTAATTCACCCGGGAAATAATTAATTTTATTTTGAGCTGTAATTCCAGCAACAAAAAAAAGAAGAATGAAAATATTTTTTTTCATAAACACCCCACATTTTTCAATAAGCACGATCTTTCCAAATAACCTTTTTACTAAACAATAATATTACTGGTATCAGTACGGAATAAGTTACATAGTACATTTCAAATACCAATATTTTTTTAATTGATAATTTTAATTTAAATAGTTTGAATATTTTTTTAATAAATAAAAAATCCAAAATTGATTTAACCAAAACAAAAATAACTCCAATAGGAAATAGAAGTATTGGAACTAGTATCACCGAAAAATTTGTTAATGCTGCTAAAGTCATAATAAAAGTACCAAACCAATCGCTTTCTAATCCGCCAACACTCCAACGTTTTCTTTGTCTATACAATGTTTTGATATTATCACAGGGTAAAGAAGAAACCAATGTATCTTTATCCAAAGGATAGATAACTTTTTTATTTTTCAGTTTTTTTAATTCTTTTAATAATCTAAAATCTTCAGTTACAGAAAATGAAATTGATTCATACCCTCCGATTTTTTCGTAAGCTTCTTTTCGATATGCCATATTATTTCCAATACAACTCATAGGCAGCCCCATATTCATCGAACCACCGGCCACAG
>CAZCBD010000006.1:0-23266 GCA_964496755.1 uncultured Melioribacteraceae bacterium | reverse complement strand
TCACAGTTTGCTGATGATATTATAGAATTATTAAAATACTTAAATATTGATTCGGTCCATTTTGTAGGATTGTCGATGGGAGGAATGGTTATACAGGAAATTGCCACTGGATATCAGCATATCGTAAAAACTCTTTCCGCCTTCAATGTAAGTATAACCAAAAACCGCTACTACATCATCTTGAAAATATGAAACCGTTTTTTTTACCCAATTCGGATTAACAACACAATCTGCATCCGTAGTAAAAATTATATCTCCCGAAGCTATTTTAAGGGCATTTGCTAAAGCGTTTGTTTTCCCAATTAGATTTGATATTTTATCGTGGGTTTTGATTAGTTTGAATTTATTTTTTCCGTCAATAAAATTAGAAACAATTAAATTAGTATTATCCTCCGAATTGTCATCAACAATAATAATTTCAATTTTATCTTCGGGATAGATAAGTCTATCCAAAGAATTAAGGCACCGCAAAATATTCTTCTCTTCATTGCGTGCTGCAACAATTACAGTAACTTTTTTTACGTTATTAATTTTTGTGAAACTGAATTCTTTAAATGCTTTTTTGTTTAAAAGAAATTCAACAAAAGCATAAAGTATGAGCAATATAATAAAAATGATTTCAAACATTATTTTTTATGTTTAAATTAAAAATCGACAACAAAGCCAATACCCTTTCTGCTAATAATTTGTTTGTAATATTCATTAAATGGATTACTCCCATGAAAATATTCATAATAAAGAACAAAACCTTTCTTAAAAATTTTACCGATTTTAAATCCAAGTTGAAATCTAAGATTAGCTATGTATTCGGGTATTCCCTCAGACTCATAATTTATAGCCATAAAGAAATTAAAAGGTGATTTATTAAGATTAAACTTTTCAAAATTAAAATAAAATTCACCTCCAATTACTCCTGATATTTTTTTTAATGTTTTAGGACGTACCATCCAAGCCCAAGCAACTATCGAATAAATACGATACCTAACTTTTTTGTACAAATTGGAATAAGCGTAAGCTAATTCAACAAAATCTTTAGTATAAGGAATAGGTTTTTGAGAAATCCATTCCTGCTTTTGAATATCATAATTGCCATCAACCAAATGTGCACTATTATGAATTATTCGCAAACGGAATTGACTTATCTTTGTACCATAAAATTCAGAATACGAAATATTTCCCCCCAAAACCCCGTCAAGAGCATCAATTTGCAACCTATTGCCGGCATAGCTTGTTGTATATGCATATCCCATAAAATCAATTCCAATTGAAATATATTTGTCCTTGCCTAGCTCATACTTAAGCATATCCACACTATTTCCAATATCAACTTTCAAATTAGACGATGCCGGATCATATAAAATCCCAACAGCAGGTTCAATATTATTAGCTCTCAGATGTGCAAAATTTCTTCCATAAGGAAATAATTCAAACTTATTTTGAGCTTGAATATTTAATGTTTGAATAATAATTAATAAGAAAAATAAACCGATTTTCACTGTAATTAACTCGTAAAATTATTTTACAAAAATAGTGATTCTATTATTTTTATTTCAAAAATATTTTAGATTATTTTTTGAAATCTATTCTGATAAATATTGTTATATTTATCACCATTAAAAATAACATTAACAAAATGGGAACAATATGTTTTTAAATTTCTCCGACATAGCGGGGCATCAAAACTTATTTTTGGATTATATGTATGAATTTGAAAATGTTAAACAATTTTACAATAATAATTTCCGTGATTTTGATAACTACAATCAGCATTTTCTTAATATCAAAAAAGGAACAAGAGCAAACCGAAATAAATTAGTTGAAATTATAAATCAACAGTACAAACAATTTAAACCCTCAAAATTGACAGAACAAAATATCACTGCATTAAAAAATGATAATACGATTGCCATTATTACCGGTCAACAATTAGGCATTCTTGGCGGTCCCTTATATACTTTATACAAAACAATGACAGCAATAAAATTATGTGCCGAATTAAAAAACAAATATGAAAATTTTAATTTTGTTCCTGTATTTTGGCTTGAAGGAGATGATCATGATTTTGATGAAATAAGCCAGCTGAATTTTATTGATAAAAACAATTCATTGAGAATGCTAAAATATAATGACGGGTTAGAAGAAGAAAGTAACAGAGGCAGCATAGGCAATCTAATCTTCAATGAAAACATAGAAATTTTAATTGAGGAATTAAAAGAATCTCTAAGACATACGGATTTTACAAATGAAGTTTTTGATTTAATTGAACCGAATTATTATAAAGGAAAATCAATAAAATCAGCATTTAGCGGATTGATTTTTGATTTGTTCGACGAATATGGTTTAATAATCTTTGACCCTCAGAATAAGCCTGTGAAGGAATTACTTAAGCCGATATTTAAAAGTGAAATTGAGAATTATAAAACTAATTCTGCCATTTCAATTGCACGAAGTGCCGAACTGGAAAATCTCTATCACGCACAGGTCAAAATTAAACCAATTAATTTATTTGTTTCCGATGATACCGGAAGACATTCATTAGAACCCGGGGAAAATTATTTTAGACTTAAAAACAAACGGAAAAAATTCTCAAAGGATGAGCTTTTGGAATTGCTTAATCAATACCCCGAACTCTTTAGTCCTAATGTTATGTTACGCCCTATTTGTCAGGATTATTTATTCCCCACAGGGTTATATATTGGCGGACCGGGTGAAATAAATTATTTTGCACAGGTTTCTACTTTGTATAAATGTTTTAATATTGAACCTCCAATTATCTACCCTCGAGCATCTTTAACAATTATTGAAAAAAACATTTTTTCAACATTAAATAAATTAAACTTAAAATATCAGGATTTCTTTTTAGGAAAAGATTTTTTCAATGATAAGGTCTTAAATTTAATTTCTGAAATTAATCTGGATCAAATCTTTAATGATACCGAAAATCAAGTAAAACTACTTTTTAGTTCTTTGTCGGATGAAATTATCCACATCGACCAGCACCTAAACTCTGCAGTAAATAAAATAATTGAAAAGACAAATCAAAATTTAAAAAATATAAAAAACAAAGCCATAAAAGCTCAACAAACAAAACATTCGGTTACGTTACGACAAATTCAAAAAATTGAAACCTTAATCTTTCCAAACGAAAAATTACAGGAAAGAGTTTTAAGTTTCATTTATTTTGTTAATAAATATGGCGTAGGCATATTAAAATGGATGATCAATGAAATATCAATAAATAAATTTGAACATCAGATATTGGAGTTGTAGTTTTTATTTATACCTAAAAACAAAGGTCATTAAAATAATTTTAATGAAAATAAAATTATTACTTTTCAGCTAATAAATTTAAATAGCAATAGTTTTAATTTGTTCTAAAAATCCGGGATTGGAAATAGCAACACATTCAAAATCTTTAATAGCTGTTCTCTGTTCCAAAAGCACCGACAAAACTCCAAAGGACATTGCTATTCTGTGATCACCATAACTGTCAAATAAAAAATCATTTCCGTTAATATTTCCAGACAATTTATAACCGTCTTCATTTTCAACTACATCTAAACCTAACAGTTTAAAATTCTCGCACATAGCTCTTATTCTATCGGATTCTTTAAATCTTAATTCTTTAGCATTAATAATTTCAAACTCACCTTCGGCAAATAATCCGGCAATAGAGAGTATCGGAATTTCATCAATAATATTAGGAATAATTTCTTTGGGAATGCTCACATTTTTTAATACCGAAGATCTAACTATTAAGTCCCCTGATTTTTCACCGTTTTGGGTTTTAATATTTTCGATTTCAATTTTACCACCCATCATTTTCAGTATTTTCAAAATACCGTCACGTGTTTCATTCAACAAAATATTATTTAACCTAAGTTCAGAGTTTTTCAAAAGTAAGGCTAGCACAATAAAAAAAGCAGCTGTAGAAATATCTGACGGCACATTATATTCTTGTGGAACCGGATAATTGGACTTGGAAACAAATATTTTTCTGCCACCTTCAAATTCTTCAACTTTCAAACCCAATAAATTTTCCGTATGATTTCTGGTTGGCACATTTTCTATTATAACTGTTTGATCATTCAGATGCAATCCGGCTAATAATATCGCACTTTTAACCTGAGCGCTGGCAACAGGCAATTTATATTCAATTGCTTTTAAATTATTCGAGGGTAAAATTGTAAGTGGTAATGTAAAATTTCCTGAATGTTCAAATTTTGCATTCATTAATGAAAGAGGTTCAATAATTCTTTTCATCGGTCGTTTAGAAAGAGAATTATCCCCTACTAATATCGATTGAAATTTTTGAGCGGATAAAATTCCGCTAATCAAACGGGCAGTGGTACCGGAATTACCGGCATCAAGCAATTCAGTGGGCGGCAAAAAATTGAAAAGGCCTTTCCCTTCTACTTCAATTCTATTTTTAGTTTTATAAATTGTGCATCCCAAATTCTCAAAACAATTTATAGTAGAATTCACATCAGCTGAATCCAGATAGTTGTGAATTACTGATTTCCCTTTTGCAAGTGCAGAAAACATTACGGCACGATGTGAAATAGATTTATCTCCGGGCAGAATAATAGTTCCGCCAACTTTTTCAATTTTATCAATTTGTTGAATCATTTTTTGCACCACTCATCAATTAAAGAATTAATTTGTTCTTCATTCATCTCTGATTTTTCATACATTTGATTTTTCAGTCTTTGGCGTTGCGCTTCATATAAAGAAACTGCAGTAGCTACAGAAACATTTAAACTTTGCACCATGCCCATCATTGGGATATAAAAACGAGCATCGGCCAATTCAGCCGCCTCTTCGGAAACCCCTCTATGTTCATTGCCAACTACAATTGCAACCTTTTCGGTGAAATCAATATCAAAAAGAGAAATAGCATTTTCATCTAACATACTTGCATAAATCTTAAATCCTTTATTTTTAAGTTCCGAATAACATTTCTCAACATCATTAAATAATTTTTTTTCGACCCACTTTGCAGCCGAAGATGAACTTACATTACTAATTTTAGGAAAAGATTCTACGGTATATAACAAACTAACTTCGGGAACCCCGACTGCATCACAACTTCTGAAGATAGCACTAACATTATGCGGATCGTGAACATTTTCAATTACAACATGTAATGATTGCTGTCTGTTTTTCAAAGTATTAATAATTTTATTTAATCTTTTCTCTGTTTTAAATTCTCTTTTCATTGATCCTTATCAAAAATAATTTTATAAATTTTCTTAGTTCCGTTATTGTAAGCTTTATCAATTTTTATTTCTACTTCAAGACTTAGATTCAAATAAAATCTAAGCAATTCTATTGTTTTATCAATCACTTCTTTTTCGGTGTGAGCCCAAGACTCACAATCTTTAAGCGAAGGAACTTCGGCATTAAATCCATCATCGGTATAAGTAACCACTAAATCCAAAACCATTTATTTTCCTTTTAATTCATTAAGTATTTTTACTGCCGAACTTGTTCCTATTCTTTCAGCACCATATTTAAGCATTGCCACTGCTGTATTAAAATCTTTAATACCACCCGAAGCTTTTATTTTAATTATATTTCCAACTATTGATTTAATAAGTTTTATTTCATCAAGCTTTGCTCCGTATTTTGCAAAACCTGTAGAGGTTTTTAAAAAATCAACACCGATTTTTTTTGCTATTAATGAAATTATTATTATTTCTTCTTTGGTTAATAATGATGTTTCAATAATAAACTTTACAAGTTTATTATTTTCGGAAATAAAATCTTGTATCGAATTTAATTCATCATAAACAATTTGGTATTTTTCATCCTTTAAGCTTGAAATATTAATAACTACATCAACTTCATCAGCACCGTTTTTTAGTGCATCCTCAATTTCAAAAAGTTTTGATGCAAGGGTATTTGCACCAAAAGGAAAAGAAATTACCGAAGATATTTTAACGGTAGAATTTTTAAGAATTTTTTTTACCTTTTTAATTTGCGATGCATTAACACAAACTGAGTAAAAATTATTTTCAATTGCCTCATCACATAATTGTACAATTTCATTTTCAGTCAGGTCGGGTTTTAATAAAGTGTGATCAATAAAACGAACAATACTCCGGAAATTCTTATCTAAATCACATTCTTGAGCCGTTAATATTTCTTTTCTTTTTTCTGCAATGGACGAAAAAAAATTGGTAAACTTTTTATTGCTTTTAATTAACCTAATGAAATCCATCTAGACTTTTTCGATATTGATAAATGCTTTATAAGTATTATACATCAGCATTGCAATTGTCATACGACCAACTCCGCCGGGTACCGGAGTAATGTAAGAAGCTTTTTCTTTTACATTTTCAAAGTCAACATCACCAACAATTCTATAACCTTTGGGTAATTCCGGTGCATCTATGCTATTAATGCCAACATCAATAACAACAGTATTTTCCTTTACCATATCAGCCGTTATAAAATGCGGACGACCAACAGCTGCAATTAAGATATCGGCTTGCCGTGTAATAGAGGCAATATCTTCGGTTGCTGAATGACAAACAGTAACCGTAGAATTAGCAGCTTCTCTTTTTTGCAACATCAAATTTGCAATCGGCTTTCCAACAATATTACTCCTTCCAACAACAACAACATGCTTCCCTTTGGTTTCTATATTATATCGTTTTAGCATTTCAATAATTCCAAAAGGCGTACAAGGAATAAATGTATCTTTCCCTATAACTAGATTCCCAACGCTGACAGGATGAAAGCCGTCCACATCTTTTTGGGGATTGATAGCAGCAATTACGGTATCTTCATCAATATGTTCCGGAAGCGGCAACTGAACTAAGATACCATGATACTGTGGTTCCTCATTATATTGCTTAATTACTTTAAGTAAATCAGATTCGGAAATTTCTTCATTTAATTTTTCAAGTTTCGAATTAATTCCAATTTCAGCACAAGTTTTTATCTTCGAATTAACATAAACCTTTGAAGCGGAATTTTCGCCTACTAAAATAGTTACTAATCCCGGACGCTTATTTAATTTTTCCGAAAGTTCAATTATTTTTTTGTTTAACTCATTTTTAATTTCAAGCGATAATTTTTTCCCATCAATTAAATTCATGTTTCCTCTGTGTTTTGTTTTTCTCTTTCAAATTCAGGTATTTGGATACGTTCAATTCTATTGGCCTTTGCAGTATCAACATCAATCTCAACAAACACTGCTGATAATCTTGCTTCATCTTTGGCCGCTTGATATTTTTGAGGCGTTTGATATAAAAATCGATTAATAGCCGCGTCTTTTTTCATTCCGATTACAGAATCATACGGACCGGTCATTCCAACATCGGTAATGTATGCGGTACCATTATTCAATATTCTTTCATCGGCCGTTTGAATATGAGTATGTGTGCCAACCATCATCGAAATCTTACCATCTAAATAATTTGCAAGTGCTATTTTTTCAGCGGTAGCTTCGGCATGAAAATCCAGTATTGTTATTTTTGTTTGTTCATTAATCTTCGACAAAGCCCAATCGGCAGCCCTGAAAGGGCAATCAATCATTTGCATAAAAGAACGACCTTGCAAATTTAATACGCCAACCTTCGCTTTTTCATTTTCAATGATATAAAATCCATTACCATAACATCCTCTGGGATAATTTAAAGGACGCAAAGCTCTTGGTTCGGTTTTTAAATATTCTTGGGACTGAGATTTATCCCAAGTATGATTCCCACCTGTAATTACATCCACACCCAATTCAAATAATTCTTCTCCTTCTTTTTTGGTACATCCCTTACCGTCGGATGAATTTTCACCATTAACAATAATAATATCTGTTTTGTATTTCTTTTTTAATGCCGGTAACCACATTCGCACAACATCCATTCCCGGTGCACCAACTATATCTCCAATAAATAAAATGTTTAATTTCATAATTCTCCTAAAATTAAAGAATAAATATATCGATTTTTATCTCAATATTAAAAACTGCGATTTTGAATTTTGTCGTTTCAAAGGGTTTAGTTAATTTTTACTTATGAAATCAAACAAAAAATTAAATTTGCAAAAAAGAAAAATTTCTGAAATTGAATTCTCCGTAATTGATTTTGAAACTACAGGGTTAGATGCAAATCTTCACAGAGCAATTGAAATTGCTATTGTTAAAGTAAAAAACAAAAAAATAATAGATACGTGGGCATCACTAATAAATCCCGAACAACAGATACCATATTTTATAACACAACTTACCGGAATTTCTAATGCTGAAGTATTACACGCACCAAACTTTACTGAAATAGCTGAACAAATATTCGGTTTACTAGATAACACAGTTGTAGTAGCTCACAATTTAAATTTTGATAAAAAATTTTTATTAAATGAATTTAGAAGAACCGAAACACCGCCACCATTTTTTCAAGAACTTTGTACCCTCAGGCTTTCAAAAAAAATGTTCCCAAAACTTCGAAGCAAATCACTTGAAAAAGTGGGAAAACATCTAAGAATTCAACACAAAAACGTTCACAGAGCACTGGGCGATGCTACTGTAACTGCTAAAATTCTGATTCGAATGATAAAACGTTTGCAAAGTGAAAATGATATTGAAAATATAGATGATTTATTACGATATCAAAATAAATCGAATTCCGAGTTACCAAAATACATAAGCAAAACACTGGCCAACGATGCAAATAAATTTCCCGCAAAACCCGGAGTCTATTTTTACAAAAACATTTCAGATAAAATTATTTATATAGGCAAGGCTAAATCTTTAAAAAAAAGAATTGCAAATTACTTTACAATTAACGCTTCCGATAAAGCAAAAAAAATTGTTACTGCTGCTTCGAATGTTAATTTTATAACAACAAACAGTGAATTGTCTGCACTTATATTGGAAGCAGAATTAATTAAAAAATATAAACCAAAGTTTAATTCACAACTGAAAAAATTTTCAAGAACATATTTTATTAAAATTTCAAGAAATAGCTCTACACCTGATATAAAGTCAGTAGGCCAATTCCAATTTGATGACTCTGATTATTTTGGTCCGTATAGTAATAGGCACTTAGTAGCAATGCTCTTGGAAGTTTTAAATAAAACATTCAAATTAAGAGAATGTTCGGCAAAAGAATTTAAAAAAAAATCCCCCTGTTATCTTTATGATATTCATCGATGCTTAGGTCCCTGTTTTAAAAATTGTACAAGAGAATATCAAAATGAAATCGATAATGTTTATTCATTTTTGGGTGGAAATAATCAAACCGCAATTAACATTCTTTTGACTAAAATGAAAAAATTTTCTAATGAAATGAAATTCGAAGAAGCTGCTGAAATACGTGATACGGTTCAACAAATTTTAAAGTATTTAAATAGAACAGCAATCATCGAATCACCAATAAATAAAAGTAGTGTTTTAGTAAAAACATTAACGGGAACAACAGAATATTTTTTATTAATTAAAGGAAAATTTTTTATTAAGAATGACCCTACATCAGGAAAAGATGATTTTGAAACAGCTATTGAAGACTATTACAGCGGCACCCTATTTATGATTAATGAATTAACCGAGAGAGATTTGGAACGCACAAGAATTGCACTTGCATGGATGGCAACAAATAGAACCAACTTAAATATTTTAAACTTAAATAATTACACTTCCCCAAAAGAGCTTTATTCGGTTTTATGAGTTACTTTTCTTTAAAGCTTACCGTAATAGGAACTCCTTCAAATCCAAAACATTTTCTTATGGTTTTTTCAACGTAACGGCGATAGTGATCCGGTACGTTTTTAGATTCATTGGCAAAAAACAAAAATATCGGATATTTTTCGCCTACTTGAGTTACATACTTAATTTTAACTTCCTTTCCGGAACTTGTTGAGGGAGGTGAGATTTTTAATATTTCAGGCAACAAAATATTATTTAATTCCGAAGTAGATATACTCTTTTTTCTTTCTCGTTCAATTTTCTTTGCTAAATCAATTAACTTAAATACTCTTTGTTTAGTTTTTGCTGAAATAAAAATTATAGGGATATAATTAGCAGAACCTAATTTATCACGCAGCTCATCTTCAAATTTTTTAGCTGTGTACATATCTTTTTCAATTAAATCCCACTTATTGACGGCAAGTATAATCCCTTTTCTCCTTCGAATAGCTTCTTGAATAATGAGCTGATCTTGCTTACCCAATCCAATTTCAGCATCTATTAAAATCAAAGTAACATCGCATTCGGCAATTGCACGATAGGTTCTTACATTTGAATAAAACTCTATATTTTCCTTAACCTTTGCTTTTTTTCTCAATCCGGCAGTATCAACCAATACAATTTCTTCGCCATAATATTTAAGAACTGAATCGAGACTATCTCGTGTAGTGCCCGGAATATCCGTTACAATGCTTCTATCATAACCCAAGAGTGAATTTGTTAAAGAAGATTTGCCTGCATTAGGACGGCCAAGAATTGCAATTTTAAGTCTATCATCTTTTTCGATTTCGATAGGTTCAATATTTAACTTTTCAACAACATCGTCCAACAAATCGCCAACATTTCTTCCATTTAATGCAGAAATATCAAACACATTTTCAACACCTAAGGAATAAAAATCGGCAGCATTTAATCCTAAAGCTTCATTGTCGGATTTATTGACAAGAACGTAGGAAAGCTTTTTTGATTTGCGGAGTAATTTAGCAATCACTTCGTCAACAGGCGTAGCACCAACTCTACCATCGGTAACAAACAAAACAACATCAGCCTCATCAAGAGCAATTTCAACTTGTTCGGTAATCGCTATTTCAAATAAATCTTCGGAATCCGGCACATACCCCCCGGTATCCATTACACGCATTTTAATACCGTTCCAATCAAGTTCCCCATAATTTCTATCGCGCGTAACTCCGCTCATATCATCAACTATTGCATCTTTTCTTTTTGTTAATCGGTTAAACAAAGTTGATTTACCAACATTTGGTCTTCCAACAATTACTACTAAAGGTAAGTTCATTTTATATTCTAATCTTTATATTTAATTCTGGAAAATAAATTTTTTCGGAACCGAAATAAACAGTTTTTATTGCACTTCTCAAAGAGATTTTTTTATTGTAATTATTTGTACCAATCACAGCATCTATCGCACTTAAAACATGATTAACCATTATAACGGCAAACACGGTATTTGCTTTGTTGTAAAAACTATTTGCCTTGCCACGTTGATCGGAATACCATAAATACTGGTCGGGAATTTTGCTCCCGTATTGATAAGATAAATCGTTTTCATCAAACGTTGACCAGCCGGGTACAAACTGCGGATATTTACCAATCATTTCGTAATATTGCTGATCGCCAAACGGTGCAATCTGATGTGAATAATATTTTCCTAAATCGGTACGCGAAATATCTTCTTCCAATTTATTTAATATTTTCCAACTACCTATTTTAGTTTTTGTTGCATCTGCAAAAAGATTCGGATAATTCTGCTCATTAAGTCCAAATTTCTTTAATGACCACCTTGCATATTTTGCTGCATCCCAATTATTATTGGCATAATTTTCAAAATACTTTGTTTGATCATCACCTTTATTGTCGTAATCAATTTTCAAATAAATTAAAATTCCTTCCAATAAAGCAAAGCCGAGAGCTTTAAAATAATTTTTCGAATATAATTGGCCGGCTCCCGGTAAAATTAATGACATTCCACCGGCAAGAAATGAAGATTTTTTATAGATAAAATTTCCAACTTTAGAATCATTTTGTTCATATTTTATTAAAGCATTATCAACAGTATAAAAACCGGTTAGTTTATTTTGAGCTTGAATTATACTAATTAAAAATAATATTATAAAAATATTTCTCATTTTACTCCTCATTAAAATGGAAAATCGAATAGAATGCCACCATAAAAGCTCCATTCTTTTCCATATGTTACGCTTTTGTCTCTAATTTTCCGTGTAAATTTATCAAAAGAATAAGAGGCATTAAAAAATAAACTTGTCGGGAAAATATAAAACGAATTCATTTTAACCCTTAACTCAACCCCCGCACCTTTTTTAAATTTATTAAAATCCAATTGCTCGTTTGTCCATGCATTTCCGTAATCAGCATAAAGCGACATAAAAATTTTATCCAAATAGATTTGTCCGAACCTAGTATCAATATTCTTAAATAATGGGAATCTGTATGTTAAATTAAACCACATTAATTTATTACCACTAACAGCATAAAAAGGATAACTTTTCATGCCAACCAAACCGCCAAGATAAAAATCAAAAAAATCAGGAACCGTTTTGCCGATAATTCCTGCACTTCTTAATTTGAAATTTAATGTTGAGCTATTTTTAATTCGAATATTTTCATCCCAACTAAAATCATAACTATTAAAATAAAATTTATTGTATTGTGGTCTAAGGGTTCCGTTTTTTATTTCGTATTCGCCTTTGTTATTAAATTTATTCATTTCGTAATTATAGCGTAAAACAATTTTCCTGCCCACGGGATTAATATCACTATCCACATATGAATGGTAATCTTTGTGTTGAAACTTTAATCTAAAAGAATTTGCAATTAAATATTTATCTTCTGTAGGCTTATAAAGTGTGGTAGTATTCGGTATTGTAAATGAACCTATGGAAGCAGAATAGCGACTAAAAACATACCGAAATTCAAGATTTGTGCCGCGTGTAAAAATCCTATGCTTCAATACCAAGTCAGCCTCGAATAAATTATAAGTAACATCTGTGGGAATTATATAATCGTACGTAATTTCATTTGTAACTTTATTTGTGTCCGCGCCAAAATAAATATTCGCATCGGATTTTCTACTAACACTATATAATTCCAAAGAGACCTCTGGCTTAAATCCTAAATTATAAAGCAATGGAAGCTTGCTTCTATAATTGAAGTTCAAAAATAGATCTCTTTCCATTCTTTTATTAATTGAAGCTCCGGCAAAAAAGCCAACCCGGTTCAACATATCATTCGACATCACGTAAATTCCGGGCTTAATGTTGTTTAAAAAGCCTCCGGAAGTATTATAGTTATCTATCCGAACAAATGGCATGAATGATATTTTCGTAAAAGCACCACTGTATTTTTCCTTTGGTGAATTAATATTTTTTCTATCGTTATAATTAATAAGATCATTTAGATTAAACTTTGTAATATCGCCATTCGGTTTAGATAAATCCGTAGGAGGATTAATTCTATTCACATAATTTGAGAAACTGGTTGGTGAATTTATTTTTAAATGATTTAGAATAAATAACTTAAATCCATCGGCAGTGTAACCCGAATAAACAATATCACCCCACTTGTTTATACTTGGCATAAAAGAGCCGCCGATTACGTTTGAAATTTGTTTAATTTCTTTCGAGGTTAAATTATACGAGTATAAATTAAATATACCAGTGCTATCGGATGCAAAAATAATATTGTTCCCAAAAACAATAGGATTTCTTTCATCATATTTTTTATTGAGAATAAACTTAAGATTGGTTCCATTGGTATCTACTAAAGCAATATCTCTTCCGTTTGCATACGAAAAATCAAAAATTATTTTTGATCCATCCGGTATAAATTTCGGATTATAAATTTGTTCACCCGATTCAAAAAAAGTAAGCCTTCTAAAATTTTTTCCGTCTATATTAACCGTACCAATATTTGTTGAACCATCTTTTTGGTAAATAAAAGTAATTAATTTACCATCCGGAGAAACATCCGGATTGTTTGCACGTAGGCCATGCGTTAATCTTTTCTCATTTTTAGAATTTAAATCATAAATAAACAGGTCGTGAATATTAGCCCATCCTCTATTATCCTCACTTAATTTCGAATAGATAATTTTAGAATCGTTATCAATTAGAGCAAATGTCGAATGAACGTTCTCAAGAATTAATTCTGTTGTCTTCGATTTCAAATTGTATTTATAAATTGCGGTTTTAGTTAAATAATCATTTCCCGTGTTTGAGAGATAAAAAATATTTTCGCCGTTACAAGAAAATTTCGGATGAAAATTACCATCTCCACTGACATTTAATTTTTCACCTGCAAGTACATTAATGTTACTAATTCTTTTTTTATAATCGTTAGAAATAAACTCTTTCCATTCATTGTAAAGAGAATAGCCAGTAATATGTAAAACATCTTCGATGGCGGCATCAATCGTAAAATTAAATTTTTTTGAAAGAGCTTTTGTAATTTTCCTAAGTTTATCCTCACCGTATTTCTGACTTATATAACGCGTTAAGGAAAAGCCGGCATTATAAACCGATTCATTCCCAATGCTGTTTTTTCCAAATACGCCCATTTGATTCCATGTTAATAATTTATTGCTTAAAGCTTTACATCTAAGAATCATATCACGTTGTGTATCCCAATTGTCGTAATTAAATTCAGTACGCATATATTGTGCTGTACCTTCGGCAAACCAAGCCGGCATGTTTAAAGTTGCTAAAGGATATGATGCAATTATATTCGGATAGCCGTATAAAATATCAGGGCGACGTTTATCTTCATAATTTAGATATTGAATATAAACTGCAGGTATTGAACGTCCCACTTTCATTGCAGCTTGAATTTGAACCATATGGGTAAACTCATGAGAAATCACATTTCGCAACCAATTGTGGGAACCTCTTAAATCGAAATCCATTGAAGAAGCCCAAATCTCAATTTTATTATCAAAAAAATAGGTGGCTCCGTTTGAATAATCGTCAATATCTTTTATAACAAAATGAACCCTATCCGGCTCATACTCATAAAGCGAAGTAATAGGCCCCCAAACATCTTCGGCTATTTTTAACACTACTTGTGCCGTTCTTTCGGCTTCAGAATGAAAGTGAACCGAAACATGTTCACCCTTAATAGTGTACCAATCCAACTCCGGATGGAATTCGGTAAATTGTCCGTAATTATTTTGAACTTGAATTATATAAACTATAAATAATATGAAAAACTTTCGCATTAATTCACCTATTTAACAACTACTATTTTAATTAATTTTGAAGCTGAGTTTGAAGCTGAGTTACATTTGACATTCGCATAATAAACACCGCTTTGAACATTCCGAACATTCCATTTAACTTCATTATCCTGCCCACCGATTGCTTCCGTCTCAATCTTTTCAACCAACTGACCTGATAAATCATATATATCAATAACAACATGAGAATTTTCAGAAACGTAGAATCTAATATTTGTCTCGTTAAGATAAACCGGATTTGGCCAATTATATGTCCTATCAGCTAAAAAATATTTTGTGTTCGGTTTTTGGATTTCATTTGAAAACAATACGGCATTATTCATCGAGTTTGCAAACTTTCCGCTCCAAAATATTTTAAAGTCTGTTGTATTTACTTGCCATGCGGATAGTTGTAGCGAATCTATTACAGCTAAAATCGGCCTATTATTGCGGGACACAATTTGTGGTAACGTGCTTAATTTAAGTCCACTTGAAATATTCAAGCTTAAATTAATTTTTTCATCGTTAAATTCATAAACATGAATTCTTCCATCTAAAGTAGAAACAATAATTTCCGGGTATTCATCACCTAAAATATTTGCGACTATCGGAGCCCCGATGTAAGAATTACTTTGATAATCAATTTGTGGGAAATAATCAACTAACGCACCGGTTTCATTAATCAGATATAGATTTTCTGCGGAAGTATACCCAAAGTTCAACTCTTTTGAAACGGGATTTAAAAATGCGGAAATATCATTAATTTGATTTGAACCTTGCAACTCAATTATTGCTTTATTCGTTCCTAATTTTTCAATTTGATTATCTGAGTTCAAAATATATAAGTTCTTTTCAGTTCCGAATTCTGTTGCAATAATTTTTACAATATTATCAGATGCTTGCAAAGCTTGATTATTAAAAAAGATTTTTCGTTTACCCGCGGCACAAATTTCAGAATTTAGAATTAATGTTTGGCATACCGGTTCATTTAAATCTGTTAATAATTCTTTTGAAATTTCACCCGAAGAAATCGAAAAATCAATTTTGTAAACACTTCCGGATGATGTTCCAATTGCAATTAAAATATTTGAGTTAGTTTTGTTTGCAACCGGCAGGGTTGAAATTGTATTTCCCAAATTAACAACCCTTGAAAAATCGGTTGATTCTATCTTTAAATTTTCTCCATTTATACCGATTAAGATTAAATCATTATCGGTTTCTATTGCAGCTATTTTTTTTGTGGAAAAATCATTTAAAGTCTTAATTTTAGAACCCTCTACAGAAAAAACATTAACATTATTATCTTTTCTGATTATATAATAATTTTCAGTAGCTGTAAAATCATCAGCATTTTTAAAAGGAATTTTATTTTGAACTTTAATATTTTCATCTTGTAATTTTAATTTAAAAGACATTTTATTTGAAATAGAAGAAAAATCGTAAAATGAAATAAAAGTATTTGCCAAACTGTTTGATTTAGTATTTGGAAATGAGGTTGAAGTAAAAACATTTTTATATAATTTTTCCGGATTCCCTTTGAACCACAAATCATTTTTTGAACCTTCACCGATTTGCAAATCACCAAAAATTGAAACAAACTCTTCACCAATTTCTTGAATACCGTCAGCTTCTTCCAAATCAATTGCTCTAAGATGTTTATCAGTATTAAGTTTATTAATTGGCAATTTATCTTTTATAACATTATTGTCTATGTGCCAAATGGCAATACCGCTACCGGGCAAAGCCCAATCGAATTCATCAACATCAACAATAACTCCACGTAAGGAATCTACATTAAAAGAAGTGAAACCGGTAGTATCTTTTTCAAATACCTTAGTAAAATATTTATCTCCAAGAGCATAAGTAATAATGGCTCCATTTTTATCTGCATCTCTTTGCCTGTTCTCAACTAAAAAATATTCTGAACTGTTTAATGGAACTTTTAAAATTGTTGTATCTGAATTAGAAGTAACTTTTGAAGTTGTTATATTATAATTTAGTATGTTGGGATTAGATTCTTTTGAAGAATCGAAACCTAAATACTCTTTTTCCCAAGCAGAGGGTTCCGGTGGAAACAATCCGGCATAAGCAAACATTGCCTGACCATCCATTAAACCAAATCTACCTATTGCACTTTTACCCGTATTAGTATCAAATAAATCGGGCAATCCAAAATAGCTTGCAATGTTTGAAACTATTAATCCGTTAATAGAAAGTTTAAGCAAAGTTTTCCCGGTAACCGTAGTAATTTCTCTGTTTTGAGTTTCCGGTAAAATAATTGTGTTGGTAATTTTATTGCGACCGTTGTTCACAGAAATTCCATCAAAGTTTTCGCCTAAAACTTTTTTAAAAGCATTTAAACTCAAATAGACTGATGGTAAATCTTTTTCATTACCAATGCTACCCGGGACATTAATATCGCGCCCTACGCCGGCGTGGAAAATAATAAAAATATCATAATCGGAAAAATCTAATTGAGGATTTTTTTCGGCTACTTTTCCCCAAACTTCGGTACTAAAATTCACAACATTTGTAAAGTCTTTCGAATTTATTGCAGGCGAATAATACTTCATCTCCTTTGAAACAGTAATGATATCAGGCAAAACCGTGTATATAAGTTGTACCTTATTTTTAGATACTTTTGAGTAATAGTTTTTTGCAAATAACAAATGATTTTCAAAGTACTTTTTATTGTGCGGTAACGGATCAATAATTTTATTTCCATAATCTTTAGTATAGATAGAGCCAAAAGTTCCGTTACCCGCGGTTGTTGAATTTTTATCTGTTTGAAATTCGACCATAACCGCCAGTATTCTGGATTTCGATAAATCTGTTTTCCGCTTTAGTTCTGAATTGGAATTTATACTTAGCGTTTGAGCAAAAAAAACAGTTGTTAGAAAAAAAGTAAGAAAAATATTACTCAAAAGTTTTTTCATAATTAAAGTCCTCTAGGAAATCCTTTGTTTGAATTTAAGACATTATCCCACCCTATCGACAAACTAAATCTAATGGTTTCGGATAATGGGTGATCTTCTCCGTTTTTAAACATTGATGTTGTAATGTAACTAAAATCAAAGGCATAATCTTGGTAACGAATCCCTGCACCGATAGTTATAAATTTTCTATTTCCGTAATCAGGATCTTCGTAAAAGAATCCGGTACGCAAAGCAAACATAAAGTTTTCAGGGGCTCCATACCAATATTCTAATCCCATAGAAGTAACAACATCGCGAAGCTCTTCTTTAATAGGGTCATCTGCCCATGCAGTAAAGATAGCTTTATAAAATTCGTCTCTGTCACTGGATGTTGCAGTGGTATCATTCGGATCAATTTTAGTTACCAACAACTTGCTAAAATCTAGCGTGTATGTTAAAGAATTAAAATCATCTTCAAATAATCTGATTGCGGTACCCAGTCTAAAATTAGTAGGCAAAGGATCTGCTTGCGCTTGATCGATGTAAGAAATTTTAGGCCCAAGGTTACTTAGATTCATACCAAGGCTGAAACGATTGCCCATATCACCAACAAATGGAATATTTAATTCTTCGGGGCGCCACATTGCAGCAATATCAAAACTAACGGTTGTAGCTTTACCTTCTCCCTCTTCAAGTTCGGTAGGCTTATCGGAAAGTTTGGAATGAATTAATCTGAAATTAAAACCTAAGCCCCAATCATCGGAAAGTTTTGTTGCATAACCAACAGTTAAAGCGCCATCAAAAGAATTAAACTTTCCTGTTTCTTGGCCACTTGAATTTGTTCTGATAAATTCACCGAAATTCATAAAAGTAATACTGGCTGTAAGGCTACCTCCAATACTTTCAATGTACTGACGATAAGCAAAATATTCATAAAACAAATCCGGAATATTTAAATTTGCAAGCCAATTACTATGTGTAAGGCTTATCTCGCTACCGGTTAAAAATGCTATTCCTGCCGGATTCCAAAAAATTGCTGCAGCATTATCGGCAAGACCAACCCCCGATTCACCAATACCACCGGCTCTGGAATCAGGTGCTAAAAGTAAAAACGGCACTGCTGTTGTTGTTTGTGCATTTATATTTTTACCCACAAAAATTAGCATTGTCATAATTGTGATATAAAATAATTTCTTCATAAAGTTTCTCCAAATACATTTATTTAATTGTTAATTTATTCAACGTTTATCTTTTTAATCTCAATTAATTTAACTTCAAACTACTTTATTACAGCTAATTTACCAATAGCCATTTTCCCTTCGTCTCCATTGGTTGGTTTAACAATCAGCTTATATAAATATGTGCCATTGGCTATTCTGTCACCATCAGCATCTGCTCCATCCCATGGAATTCTTACAAACTTATCTGTAACTGAAAATTCTTCTATTTTTTTAATCATTCTACCGGCAACAGTATAAATGTAAATTGCAACATCTACCGGTGAAGAAAAATTGTGCTGAAAAGTAAAGGTGGTTTTTTCAGCAAATGGATTAGGGTAGTTATAAACATCTTGCAATAATAGATTAGATGAGTTAGTAACTGTAAAGTACTCTTCAACTATAGTTGGGTTATTAAAAACATCCCAGGCTTTAATTTTAATTTTATATTCTCCGGGTTCCATATTGGTAAATTTATAGGTTACTTTACCTGATTTACTACCCGCATCCAAATCTCCGACAAAATAACCGGATAAATCAATTGGATGATTTTCATCATCATTTAACACAGCTTCCATTCTATGGCCTATGCCCAATCCGGTTGTATTTATTCCTGTTTCATCTTTCAATTTCACAATTAAAAGGAAATCCTTTTTCACTAAATAGGAATAATCATTGTTTTCATTGTCAAATAAGATTTGCACTTCCGGCCCTTTATTATCATTGGCTAAAGTAGAAGTGCCACCAATTGTAATTTGCTTGGTAAACCCAATTCCATCTTCGGTATCATTGAAATATGAAACAACAATTTTGCCTCTATCATTTTCGTATGAAATGTCCTTTGGTACTAAAAACTCTGCATTAAATCTACCGTTAGTTAAAGAAGCTCTGCCCTTGTAAATTAATCCGCCGGGCATCAGTAGATTTAAGTGTAATTCTTGATTATAAATTTTTCGTTGAGAATCAAAAACAGAAATTATAGCTTCGCCCGAAGAATTAACCCTAATATTGTTTTTACTTAAAATAGTTCCGGAAACCGATACATTTTCCAAAGCCTTAACTTGCACCGGTTGGCCGGTAGTTGTTAGGGATTTTCCATTTAAACTATCAATCAAAACTTTATTTTTAGGGAATTTCAGGACAAGCGAGGGGTCACCGATTAGTAAAAATTTATTTGTATTTTCAACTTTACTTAATCCGTCTTGTTTGTTTTTAGCCAATAAAAACGCTTCGCCAACCGAATAAAAATTATTTTCAGAGTCTTTTTTATTTGTTAAAAAATCGTAAAAACAATTATTCAATTTGGAATTATAAGACGGATAAACCGGACGAGAAGCTGCAATCACACCAATTGCACCTGAAGCTTCCTTGTTAACTAAATCTTCCGAAGCGCTTTGTACGGAAGTATGATCAAATTCAGCAAAGTCACAAGAAGCCACTGTTAGGAAGAAATAATGCTCATTATTTAGTGCGGGTATTGTTGCCTGTTTTTCAAAAACATGCTCGTCTGCCCAAAGTGTGGGAGAGCCATGTCCTGTATAATTCACTAAAACTCTACCATTATTAATCTCGGAAATAATTGCTTTATTTACTTCCGGTTTTCTTCTTCCTAATCCGGTAGAGGTTGTAGGATATTCTGCGAGATATATTTTATGAATGTTAAAATTAGGATTCACATAAATATTTGCAAGAGTTTCCGTTTGATATGTATGGTTGTTTTCGTAAAGATTATATTCGGGACTATATGCATCATCTGCCACCATCGTAACTTCATTTTTCCAAGTATTGTTCAAATTATCAGTTTCATAACTAATAATTTTATCGACTACTCCCTTTGCTTCTTCAATATTTGTAACACAAAATCTTCCTAATGCCAAATCCGAATCATCGTCATCACCATCCACTCTAACAAAATAATCTTCTTTAGGGTAGGATAAAATATGATCTAATGAATTTGTAGTTTCAAAAGTTGGCACAAAGTTACTGTTTGCCCCATCTTTATTTAATATATCATAATTACCGTCACCAAAGAGTAAAACATACTTGGGTTTTATCTGCCAATTGAAATAAGCATATTGAACAAAGTTACGAATTGCAGTAGGATCGGTTATACCGCCGGCAAATTCATTGAAAATATCATCTACATAAAAAACTCTGGCAGAAATTTTTCGTGGTGCTTCATTCGATTTATAATTAGCAAATCTTTCGGCTTCATCTCTAAAAATCTTGTTCGAAATTATAATATACTCAACACCATCGGTTATTCCCTTCAAATTCAGATTATCTATTTTTACAGGGTTAGCCGGAGAAAGATACATGCTGTTATTACACACAAAATACTTTCTGATTTTATTTGATTCTATCTGTTGAAAACTAACTTGCGAGCCATTAATATTTGTATTCGTAACTTCTTTAACCTTATCAAAATTAGTAACATCAAACACCTGTATTGAAGCAATATCGCCCGTGAAGTTTTTAACAGTATATTCAACAGGACCTGTTTTTTCGGAAAATAAGATCGCTCTATTTTCAACAGCTTTTAATTCTCTGTAATAAGAAATTTCAAAATAATCCAAATAGCCGGTTGCGCTTGAAGCATCAAACAAAAACTTGAGCACACTTCTATTATCCGGATAATTTTGTTTTAAACTTAAATTAATTAGAGATATTTTCCCTTCAACATAGTAAGAACCACCTCTGATTCTATCACCATAAATTAGCTTTCCGCTTTCATAAATTTGGAGAAGCTTTCTGTTTTTACCAATATTAGCAAAACTTATTTTATAATTTACAGTGCTATCAGGAATTAAATCGTTTAACGTGTTTGTATATGTTCTTTGAGAATTGTTCAAAGTAAAACTATCGCCAAGATAAATTTTACCACTTTTAATTATATTGATTAATTCTTTTTCTTCAAATAAAAAAGCTTTTGTGAAGTCTTGTTTAACGGCAGAAGGATTATTTAAAGATTGAATTTCGGACATTTCCTTTGCTTTTTTTCCGCCGGAAGTTATCCAATAATAGTTTTTCTCGGAAAAGAAATTTTTATTTCTAACGATTTTAAGCTTTGCTGAATCATAATACCAAAAGTCAACACCACGAGCATAAAATAAAAGGTAACTAAATTGATTATTTTCGTAAACAAATTTTACAGGTACTTCGCTCAACTCATTTTGCTTCACACTGTTTGGATTTTCCGGTAATCGCTTTCCGCTGTAAGCATAGATTTTGATTGTTTTCGGATCAACCGTAGACAAATTAATTTCATACTTGCTTAAGTCATTTTTATCAATCTTATAAATACCCTCTTTGGTAACTTCAAATCGATACCAAGTACCGGTTGAAAGTACGGAATTTGTAATTTTATTAAATTTTTTGTCCTGCGCCAAACCCCAGTTTTTTGCTTGTTCAAAATTCACAACATAATTTTTAAGTAACGAATTAAGAATCGTAAATTTTTCTGTTTTATTTGAATTTGAAATATTTAACCTAAAAATTATTCTTCTGTACAATTTTATTTTTTTGTTAATAGCATCAAATTGAATGGGGAAAACATTTATTCTTTGCACTAAAGCTCGTTTAAATATTTTCACTTCCGCTAACTTAAGAAGATTAAATTCATTAAAAGTACCGTCGGCCAAATTAGTGCTATTTTTTGTATTAATAGAAGAATTCGGACTGATATGATTATATTTAACTACCTTTCCATCAATTGTTTCATAATTGGCCGATACAACCGAAATAGAATTTCCGGTTTTGCTTTTAACAACAAAATCAAATGAAATAAAAGGAGTTTTATAAATTGAATTTTCAAAAGAAATTAATTCGGCATCTTTAAAATTAAAATCAAAGACGTTTTTATTTATTTCCAGTTTACTTATTTCAGGTTTGTATTCAAGAGTAATACTTGTTGGAGTTTGTTGCAGAATAGTAATTTCCTGTGCCGATAAAAAAACAGAAAAGGCACAAAAAAAGGAAAAGTATATATAAAAAACTTTGCTTTTCATTAAAACTCCGAAAAAATATTATTTAAAAATTCTAAATAATTAAAGTAGCAAAATTTTCTATAAACTATTTCCTTTATTTTTGATTTCGATACGAATAATATAAAAAAAAACTCACTATAAACCTAATAACTCCCGATGTTTTTGCAATGCAAAAATACAGAACTGTATGTGCTCATCTAAGTCAACACCTAATT
>CAZCBD010000005.1:0-30503 GCA_964496755.1 uncultured Melioribacteraceae bacterium | reverse complement strand
GATAGAAAAAAAAATAAAAAGGTATCAGGAAGACTTTATTATTTATTCAAGTCCGTTAAAAAGATGTAAAGTGTTATCGGAAAGTTTATTTAAAAGAAAAATATTTTTTGATGAAAGACTACGTGAAATAAATTTTGGCCTTTGGGAAGGAAAATTTTGGAACGAGATTCCAAAAGCGGAAATTGAGAAGTGGAATAATAATTTAATAATGTTCAAGTTCCCAAATGGTGAGTCATTAAAAGAGATGCAAAAAAGAGTTCTTCGGTTTTGGAATGAAATATTAGC
This sequence comes from uncultured Melioribacteraceae bacterium, assembly GCA_964496755.1. GTDB lineage: Bacteria > Bacteroidota > Ignavibacteria > Ignavibacteriales > Melioribacteraceae > CAZCBD01. The sequence continues at coordinate 30,218 of CAZCBD010000005.1, read as the reverse complement.
AAAGGGAAATAATGTTTTAGTAATAACTCATTTAGGAGTAATCCGAATCATTATATGTAATTTACTTAATATGAATCTTCATAAACTATTTAAAATTAATATAGATTACGGTGGAGTTTCCGAAATTGAAATTAATGAAAACCATTTAACATTAAATAAATTGAATATTTAAAAATAGAGATAATTAAGATGGAAATGTTAAATCAATATTTTGTTTTTTTTCTGATCATTGCTTTAGGGCTTGCATTGGGAAATGTAAAAGTAAAAGGTGTTTCACTGGATGTATCGGCGGTTATATTTGTTGCGCTATTGTTCGGGCATCTGGGTTATAAAAGTCCGGCAGTACTTCAAAAAATCGGATTGATTTTATTTATCTATTCTGTTGGAATTCAAGCCGGTCCGGGTTTTTTCAAATCCTTTAAGAAACAGGGAGTGCAATTTATAGCTTTGGCGTTTATAGTTGTTTTTAGTGGTGCTTTGGTTTCTTATTTGGGAAGTATAATTTTAGGAATTGACAAAAATTTGATAGTTGGAATTTATACAGGCGCAATGACAAGTACGCCGGGATTAGCAGCTGCTATTGAAAGCACAAATTCGCCATTGGCCTCAATTGGTTACGGTGTGGCTTATCCGTTTGGTGTAATTGGTGTGATATTATTTGTTAAATTTATTCCGAAATTGCTAAAAATAAATCTGAAATCGGAAGAAGAAAATTATAACAAAAGTTTAAAACAGAGTTATCCGGAAATATTTCATAAAAATTTTGTTGTTCAAAATCCGAATGTTTTTAACAAAACAATTGGCGAATTGAAAATTCGTTCGATGTCATGTGCAAATATTTCGCGTGTGTTTCATAACGGGAATACAATTACTCCGAATTCTAAAACCGTTTTGCATGAAGGCGATATTTTAAAAGCAGTTGGTACAAACGAAGCATTAGCAAAAATTAAACTTTTGATTGGAGAGGAAACTTGTAGGGAAATTCCATTAAATAAGGAATATGAAATTAGAACTTTGTTGATTACAAATAAAAATATTGTAAATAAAACACTGGGAGAATTGAATCTGTTTATTAAATATGATGCAACAGCAACCTGGATTAGAAGAAGCGGTATTCAATTAGCACCAAAATCAACTACTCATTTGCAATTAGGTGACAGGGTTATGGTGGCTTGTACGAAGGAGAAAATGAAAGGGGTTGCCAAGCTATTTGGAGATAACAGATCAAGTTTATCTCAATTGGATATGTTGCCGATAGCAATTGGAATTATAGTAGGGATACTTTTGGGTCAGATTAAAGTTCCGATTTTAGGATACGAATTTGGATTTGGTATGACAGGGGGGATTTTAATTGCAGCATTATTATTGAGTAAAATCGGTAGAACCGGTCCAATAATTTGGAATGTTTCCGGATCGGTAAATCAGTTTTTAAGAAAAATAGGACTAGTGTTTTTTTTGGTAAGCGTTGGTACAAATGCAGGTGTAAAATTCTATGATACTTTTATTAATAACGGTGCCGAGTTATTTGTGGCAGGAGTTTTTATTACTATTATTCCAATGGCTGTTGCCACAATTTTTATAAAATATTTTTCCAAAATGAATTTTTTGATTTTTTTAGGTGGGTTAACCGGAAGCATGACCAGTACTCCGGCACTTAGTGTTTTGGAAGATGTAACGGATTCCGATAGTACGAAAATTGCTTATGCTACGGTCTATCCGTTTGCATTGGTATTTATAATTTTGTGTAGTCAGTTGTTAAGCTTAATTTAATATTCTAATTAAAAAAAGAATATTAAAACTTTGAGCAAAGTTTAATTACTTTAGACGTTATTAAGAGTGTTTTTTTATTTGCAAATTATATTTTGTTCAAACTAAAATAGACTTATTGTCTTATAGCTATCTTCATATAAGATTAAATAATTTTGAACTTATTATATAAAAAGCATATTTTTGAAAAAGCCAAAGAATAGATGATACAGGTATGAATACCATAAGCAATACTTCTAACGGTGATAATATATTAACAAATCTTAATAAGATGATTTGTTTATGTTCTAGTAAAACGGATTTTCATGAGCTTGAATCAGAGTTTTATAATTCTATTTCTTCAATTATTCCCGCACATGCAACAGCTTTGTATTTGTTTAAATTAACAAAAGAAAAACCAATTTATATAAGTAGTAAAGGTGTTGATAATGATTTTATTAGATATTACGAGAAAAAAGGAAGAGAAGTTGATCCGCTTAGAAATTGGATAATGAAAAAAAAATCGCCTAATCAATCTCAGTTATTATTAGGCTTAACGGGGTGGAGGAGTCATCCTGTTTATAATATTGTTAAAACAGCTTCTATAGATTTTGCAATGCAGGCTCCAATAATAAATGGCGAAAATATTATTGGAACCATTAATTTCGGTAGAGAATATTCCGAAGGCCCGTTTAAAGAACAGGATCTGCAAACTATTTCCATATTAAGTCATTTTTTGGGTTTAGCTATTATCAATTCACTTGGGAAGCAAAATATTAATGATTATAACGAAAAGTTTTGCCATAGTGTTCATAATATAAAGCAGGGTATAATTATTGCCGATAATGATTTTAAAATCAGTTACGTTAACAATTCTGCAAAGGGAATAATAATTAAAAATTTTGGTAATAATGTTAGTTCCCAAAGAATATCCGATTTAGTAAAAACTGCTTGCAACAAAGACGAAAAATTGGTTGAAAAATCGAATAATAGTTTAAATTTAGATATACGGTTGTGTCATATACCGGGAACCGGTAAAAGACAAAGAATAGTTTTTATTGATGATAATCCTCCGCCTAAAGTCAGTGGTACTGTTAAATCGATTCTAACTACAAGGGAAATAGAAGTTTTGTTGTTGGTGGAACGGGGTATGCAGAATAAACAAATTGCAAATGAGCTTGGAGTTTCGGTAAATACAATTAAACGACATTTAGATAATATGTTTGGGAAATTTAATGTTAATTCTAGGACAAAACTAATTTCAAAATTTTATTATTTAAATAGCTGTTCTTAGGTCCAGGTGTTATTCGAGGGTAATTGAATTTTAATAGTTACATTTGCTAACTATTCTTAAAATATGCAATCTTAATTTTAAGAATAAATTTCATGATTATAATGAAGTTAAAGAAAAAGAGTGAGATTATTATAATATATGGGCATCATGTATTTATTTACAGATGCCCAATGATTTATTATTTCTTTTTTTTAAATATACTACGAATAATTATTAATGGATATGCCAATAAATACATAATTACACCGGGGGTTAAAGCAAAACGAATACATGCCAAAAATTCTTTAGGAGTAATATACATTTTAGAAGGCCATGCTCCCATCATTTGTCCGGTTATTTCTAACGAGCTACCTTTACGCTTTATTTTTGTTACCACCATCATTGGTGTTCCTTTATCCGATATGATAGTTAGTTTCATATTATCTCCGTATTAATGTTTTATTTTTCCCACCATTTCTTTTTCATTTCGATATCTTGTGCAATAACTTGTACAGCATTAAAACCACAGGCGCCTCCTACACTACCACTTGGATGAGTGCTTGCGCCACACATATAAAGGTTTTTGAATGGAGTTTTGTAAGGTGAAAATTCTACAAACGGGCGTAGAACAGTTAATTGGTCCTGTGTCATTTCACCATGATTAAAGCCACCATGTACCATTGATGTCCATTTCCTTTCTGTATCTTTTGGCGACATAATAAATTTTTCAAGAAGAGCAGCGTCCATATTTTTAACGTATTTACTCCATACATCAATACATCTTTGGGCAAATTCTTCTTTTACTTCATCCCATTTTCCATTTCTTAAATGATAAGGCACATATTGCCATCCTATTGCAGTAGCTTTACCTTCCGGGGCTTGAGACGGGTCAATTGCTGTAGGGTAGGCAGTAAACATGCGTGGATATTCCGGCAAATGGCCTTTATTTATGTCAGCAAAATCATCATACAATTCTTGAGGATTATCAACAAGCAAAACTCCTAAACAGCGATTTATATCCGGATTAAATTCTGCGCATTTCCATTGTAGAGGTTCATTTAAAGCAAGGTGTGTTGTAAATAGTATTGCCTCTTCATGACGGAACCGTTTTACAGAGTTAATGAAAGAAGGTTCTAAATTTTCTGTGCCAATTAGTTTAAAAAATGTTTGATGTGGTTCAAGGTTTGTAATTACCATTTCTTTAGCATTTATGATGCTACCGTCTTCAAGTTGAACTCCGGTTGCTTTGTCACCATTAACAAGTATTTTTTTTACTTCTGCATTTGTTCTAAGAGTGCCGCCGTGATCTTTTAAACAATTTACAAACGCTTTTGCAAGATTGCCTGAGCCACCCTTACATATTGCCCATCCATGAGGTTCGTGTGTTTCGCCAAGCATCATCGGAACAAATACACCGAATCCGTATGTATCAGGAGAGCCACCAAATTCTTTGATAAATGCAAGTAAAAATGATTTTATTTCATTAGACTCAAATAGTTCGTTTACGATGTTTTTGGGATTAGAAAGTTGCATTCTTAACATATTTAGGCCTTCAACACTGGTTTCCATTGCCATTGCGGCCAAAGAAGTTGGTTGAGGTGGATTAAAGAACCAAGGGCCGATCATATTATCTACAACAGCTTGAAAATTGGTTGCCAGTTTGCGGTAAGTTTCGGCATCTTTTTCAGAAAAGCGTGCTATTTCGCGGCATGTTTTTTCTAAATCACGATAAAATACCAAGCAACGCCCGTCAGTGAAAGCCGCTGCTACTTGTGCATCAGGCCAGATATATTCTGCTCCGTATTTCTTTAGTTCCAGATCTTCATATACCGGACCTAAGTGAAGTATTCCGTGGAAAAGGGAGGCAAGGTTATGTTTAAAACCCGGTAAAGTTGCTTCTTCTGTCCAAACACCTCCGCCCGCTTCAGAAAGTCTTTCCAAAACCAGTACTTTTTTTCCTGCTTTCTGTAAATAGCATGCTGCCGTTAAACCGTTATGTCCTCCTCCAACAATGATTACATCATATTCGTTTAGCATTTTTTTCTCCTTGATTAATAAATTATTTAATTTATGTAAGTGAAATACTAATATGTGGAAGTAAAGATAATCAAACTAAGGAGTAGTGACTTCACCCATCCGGGTGATATTTACAAATTAGTTTTCTATGTTATAACTTTTTTCTCTTAAGTTATATGGATTAGATAATTATTTTTGAAATGTTTTATTTCAAAGTAATAGGGGAGGGAAGCTAAATTAAAAAAAATTGTGTGTGCTTTTTATAAACAGGTTAAAATTTGCTGATTGAATAAGTTAAAGTGTTTTTTCTTGTTGCAGATTAATATTTGATTTAAATAAAAACGGGTGATTTTTCACCCGTTTTTATTATGAAAATTCAAGTAATTATTTAGTTACATTCTTGAACCATTCGAATGTTTGAGATTTGGGACGTTCGATGGGTAATTGCAAAGCCCTATCCCAAACAAATTGTGACAAAACTCCCAAGGCTCTGGATACACCGAATAATACTGTATAAAATGGATATTCTTTGAAACCGTAATGCAATAAAGCCATTCCTGAAGCGGCATCAACATTAGGCCAAGGATTTTTAACTTTGCCTAAAGATTGCAATACGGGTGGAACAATTTCATAAAGGCAATTTACTAATTGGAGTAAAGTATCGCCCGGAAAATATTTTTCGCCGAATTCTACAAAGGCTGTATATCTGGGGTCTGTTTTGCGGAGAACTGCATGCCCGAAGCCTGGAATAACTTTTCCTTCGGCAATTGTTTGTTCAACATATTTTTTTGTTATATCTTTATTAACACAACCGGCATTGTCACCTAATGCTTCTTTCATTTCAAGAATCCATTTTATAACTTCCTGATTAGCCATTCCGTGAAGCGGGCCTGCTAAGCCGGTCATTCCGGCAGCATATGAATAATATGCATTGCTTAAAGCAGAACCAACAAGATGTGTAGCATGGGCAGAAACATTCCCTCCTTCATGGTCAGCGTGAATTACCATGTACAAACGCATTAATCTTTTTACTTCATCGTTATCGTAGCCCAACATGTGAGCAAAATTTCCTGCCCAGTCCAAAGTATAATCCGGTTCAATAAAATCACCGTTATGATAAAGGCGTCTATAAATATAAGCTGCAATAATAGGCAATCTGGCAATAAGAGTCATTGCATCTTCATATGTACTGTTCCAATATTCTTTTTTGTCTAAACCGGCACGATGTAGTTTCTGAAAAATTGAATCGGTTGCCATTGAAAGAATGGCAGCGGAAAAGATTGTCATTGGTCGCGCTTTCAGCGGCATTGCATCAATAACATCAAAAACATGTTGCGGTACTCTGGAACGTAGCGCCCAATCTTTTGAAATTATACTTACATCTTTGGCGGTGGGCATTTCACCGGTTAGCATTAAATAAAATAATCCTTCGGGAAGAGGTTCGCCTTCTTCATGCAACTTGGGTAGCTTTTTTCGTAATGTTGGAATATCATATCCTCTAAAACGTATGCCTTCTTCCGGGTCAAGTTTTGATGTTACCGTTAGTAGACTGACAACACCTTTCATTCCGGTTAAGGCTTGACCGAAAGTAACATTGTCTATTACTTTATCGGAATGTTGTTTAAGTAATTCTTTTAATTCATCGCGAATGGGAACAAATATTTCTTTAAATTTTTCTTTTACTAAATCCATAATTCCCTCGTTAAATGTTTGATTTGATTTTTTCAATTATAGCATCTGCCATTTGACTGGTTCCAACAGCTGATGGATCGGTAGGATTATCTTTCAAGTCGAATGTGACATTTTTTCCTTCGGCAATAACTTCTGCGGTAGCGTTTTCCAAAATTTTTGCAGCTTTAGTTTCGCCGATATGATTTAGCATCATTACGGCAGATAAAATCATTGCAGTTGGATTGAGTTTATTTTGACCGGCAAATTGTGGTGCCGAACCATGAGTGGCTTCAAAAACAGCATACTCATCACTTATATTTGCTCCGGGGGCTAAACCCGGGCCACCTACTAACCCGGCTCCCAAGTCACTAATTATATCACCGTATAAATTTGGCATTACCAACACATCATAATTTTCGGGGTACTGAACCATTTGAATACACATATTATCAACAAGCACCTCATTATATTCAATTTCAGGATATTCTTTTGCCACCTTTTGACATTCTTTATAAAATAGTCCGTCGGAAAATTTCATAATATTTGCTTTTGCAACGGCAGTTACTTTTTTGCGTCCGTTTTTTTTTGCATAATCAAAAGCAAATCGTGCAATTCGTTCGGATGCTTTTGCCGAAATCGGTTTAATGCTAATGGCAGAATCAGGTTGGATTTTTTTACCTGTTTTTTCAGATAGAAAGCTAATTAGTTCTTTTGTTTCTGATTTGTCAATGTCAAATTCAATTCCGGCATACAAATCTTCGGTATTTTCTCGTACTACAACAATATCAATGTCATCGAATTTTGATCTTACGCCGGGATACGATTTACATGGTCTTAAACATGAATAAAGTCCAAGTTCTTTTCTGAGTGCAACATTTACACTTCTAAATCCTGTGCCGATAGGTGTTGTTATTGGGGCTTTTAAGGCTACCTTATTTTTTTTAATTGATTCCAATACTTTTATGGGTAAAGGCGTTCCTTCCTTATCCATAACATTTGCGCCGGCATCCATAATATCCCAATCAATTTTTACTCCGGTTGCTTCAATACATCTTCTCGTTGCTTCTGCTAACTCAGGTCCAACTCCGTCTCCTCTTATTAAAGTGATTTTGTGTGTCATTTATTCTCCGTGTTTTTGGATGAGGTGTTGAATATTAAATTGGTATAATCGCAATTTAATAAAAAAAATTTAAAAGCGACTATTTATCTTATATAGGATAATAGTTTAGGGAAAACGATTCTAGAGAATAAATTACTTAATTAAAAAGACAGAGTCGCATTTAAAACTTAAGCGACTCCATAAAAAAGTTAAAATGTGAGTGTGATTCCGAATGAAAGATATTCAAAACTCAAAGGCTTTTCGGAGGTAAACGGCCATGTATTACCATCTTTTCTGAATTCGTAGAATGAATAATTGATAGCGGTTTTTAAGATAAAATTAATGATAGGCATTGCTTCGGGAGAGGAAAATTCTATTTCATCTACAAAATCGGAAATTATATTTAAAGTTACATGTTGAATTACAAAACTGCCCAAAAGTTTCCAAGTTTTTATCTGAGGATAAACTGTTGCAAAGTTGTATTCACCTGTTATATTTATCATTTTACCAATTCCCAGGCGAACTCCGGCACCGGATTGATAATTGAATTTATAACTGCCACTATCAAATTGATCAGCAACTTCTCTAAATTTTCCATAATTAAGTGGAGTGCTTAAATATATCAAATTGTCGATCAGTTTGATATTATTGATGGCAAAGTTATGAGAAGTAAAAGGAATAAATTTAATTACTCCGGCTGCATAACCAAAGCCGCTTCTTTTACCAACACCTATTTGTAGGAATTTAAAATATCTGGTAAAAGATTTGGAATTGAAATCATAATGTAATTCCGGGCGAGCTTTAGAAAGCAAAAAATATTTTTCATCCATTTGGACTAAAATATTATCGTAAAAATTAATATCCGAATAACCTACTTTGAATTCCAAATAACCATTTTCATCAAAATTTCCTATAAAATTTTTATGGTTAACAGTTGCATTTCCATAGATTAACTCAAGAAACGGTTTGCCATTGTAATTGAAACAATCATTAAAATCATTCCAATTGCCAAAGTGATTAAAACGGTTTTGTGCTAATAGTGTAGTTAAAAGAAATAAGGTGAGAATTAAAAAAAATTTTTTCATTTTTCCCTCAAGAATTAATCAATTGATCAGATCTTTAGACGAGTTAACGAGAAGAAATGTTTCAAGTACAAATTAAAATTCATGCTTGAAAAGGTTATTGAACTTTGATGCCCGATTTATTTTCCAAAGTTTTGATCAATGTATCCAACAAAACATCATTTTGAACCGGTTTGGTTAAAAAAACATCAATACCGGCATTATAAGCATTGTCTTTATCTCGTTGAAAAGCGTGAGCCGATAACCCTACAACAGGTAGATTTTTATATTCATCCATTTGGCGAATTTCACTTGTTAATTGCAATCCGTCTTTTTTTCCACGCAATGAAATATCCATTAATATAATATCAAACTTATGTTGCCCTAATTTTTCATAAAATGTTTCGGATGAATCACAAATTTCCAAATCAAATTTTCTTTTCAGAAATATTTGTAAAAATTTTTGATTTTCATAATCATCTTCAACAACTAACAATTTGGGTTTTTGAATTCCATTGGCCATAATTAATCCTGATAATTTTTTCCTATTATCGGTGAAAAGATTTTTTATAAAGAAAATTAAAATAATTGCTTAACAATCTTTCATACAAATATATTAAGAATAAATTAAAATTACATAATTAATAATTCAATAAAAAAACTGCATAAAAAAAGCTGTTCAATTTGAACAGCTTTTAGTGAAATCACAATACGGTTAATTAATAGTGATTTCTTTATATTCAGGCGTATGTTTGGGCAAAGTTAGTTTTAATATTCCTTTATTAACCTCGGCAGAAATTTTTTCCTTATTTATTGCATCGGAAAGCTCATAAGTTTTTTCGAATTTGTCTTCTTCGTTTTCACCGTTAATAAATAAGTAGTTGTCTTTTACTTTTATTTGAATGTCTGATTTATCAAAGCCGGGAACAGGGAATCTTAATTCAAATTGGTCTTCGCTATCTTTTACTTTTGGTAAATACATTGAATTGTAGCAGTATGAATTTGTATGTAACATGATTTTTCTCCTTTTTGTTTTATTAATTTTTATGTTGCTACTATTTCAATTGATGTGCCAAATTAAAAACAGTATTTATGGCCAAAAAAATCAACAAGTGATATTATTTTAAACTTAAAATAAAATTCGAACTTGAAATTTTATCAGAATACTTGCCACAATTAAAAATGTTAAAACATAATGTCTTTTATTTTGTAATAATGTCCGGATTATTAAGGTATGTTTATTGAATAAATCATATATTTAATTTATTACTTACATAAAACTAGGAGTAGAAATGAATTTTATATTACCCGCAGTAGCTGCATTAATTGCCATGTTTATTTTTATATGGGCAAAAAAGAATCAAAAAAAGCAGGAAGCAACATTTTCATTTTTCGCGATGTTGGTAGCTTTAGCAATTGCTTTTTTTCAATTTGTAACTGTTATTCCTGCAGGAACAGTTGGTGTAGTTGATTTTTTCGGTTCAGTTAGTGAAACAACTTTAAAACCCGGAGTAAATTTAGTTAATCCTTTGGCAACAATTCATAAGTTTGATCAAAAGACCCAGACAATTACTATGACCATGAATGTGCCCTCAAAAGAAGGGCTAAGTGTAAAACTTGATATTTCTCTTCTGTACAGAATTGATGAGAAAAAAGCCGACATAATATATAAAAAAATCGGCGTTAATTATGTGGATAAAATAGTTGTGCCAACATTTCGTTCAATAGTTAGAGGAGTGACGGCGAAATATGAAGCCAAAGCTCTTTACACAAGTTCTCGAGAGGAATTATCTAATTTAATAGCTACAGGTTTGCAAAAGGAGATTTTTGATCGCGGAATAATTATTGAATCTGCCGAATTACGTGCTATTGAATTACCGGCAAGATTAAGAGAATCAATCGAAGAAAAATTAAAAGCCGAACAAGAAAGTCAGAAAATGGCATTCGTTTTACAAAAAGAAAAACAAGAAGCGCAAAGAAAGAAAATTGAAGCTCAGGGTATTGCCGATTTTCAGAAAATTGTTTCGCAGGGGATTAGTCAACAATATTTAAAATGGAAAGGTATTGAAGCCACGGAAAGATTAGCTAATTCACCTAATTCCAAGATTGTTATTATAGGTTCGGCAAAAGATGGCTTGCCGGTTATATTGGGAAATAATTAGAAAGGTATTTAAATGTTAGCACCAAAAAAAATAAAATTAAAAGACGAAAAAAACTTAATGATAATTTGGAATGATGGAAGCGAAAATATTTTTCCGTTGAAAGTATTACGTGATGAATCTCCCGATGCCGGTAACAAAGGCGAAACAGTTCTTTGGCGCCACTATCCGGGTAATGAAGACAAAACCGAATTACCCGGCAAATATGAAATTAAAGCGATTAATACTGTCGGGAATTATGCCATCAACATTGAATGGAAAGATGGCAACAGCGACGGAATTTATTCATGGGATTATCTTAAAAAACTTTCGGATGATATTGAAATAAAAAAAATATTACCCGATTTAAAAAATCATAAACATTAAAATTTTTTATTGTCTTTAAAACATAACCCCGGCAAAAATTACCGGGGTTATAAATTTAGTAACATCATTTTTTTATTTTAATAATTTTAATATCTCACTTTTTAATAATGACAGAGGAACGGTTCCCAAAAACTTTTTAACAATTTTACCTTTCTTTGAAACTATAAATGTTGTTGGAATGGAAGTTAAATTGTCAAACTTTTTAATTAAATCAACAGTTCCATAAGCAATAGTGTAATTTACATTTAAAGATTCTACGAACGGTTTTACTTCCGATTTTGTATTTCGTGTAAATTCATCAATTGAAATTCCAAGTATTTCAAAATCTTTGTTTCCAAATTCATTTTTTAATTCAATTAAATCAGGAATAGCTTTTCGACAAGGAGTGCACCAAGTAGCCCAAAAATCTATAACTAAAATCTTGCCTTGTAAATTATTCGAAGAGATTTTTGTGCCGTCAATTGTTTCGAGGTTAAACTCAGGCAAATTAATTTCTTTATAAATTTTTTGTGAAAGATCGGGTGGATAAGGTCCCGGTGCTGATTCATCAATTTGATTATTGATGATAAAAAAGAAAATTAACAATACTCCAAATATAGACCAATAAACTTTACTTCTGTTTTTGGGCTCACTTAAAAATTTTTGAATATTTTGTTTTGTCATGTTTATCCAGTGATTTTTGTTTTTCCAAACATACAAAAAAAACTATTCTTCCACATTTTTTTGATTTTTTTTATTTGGTGACATTGCAAATAAAAACCCCAAAACACCTCCGTAAACAGTTGAAATATAAGGATTTCCCGTAATAGGGCAATGACCACTTGCACATCCTATATAATAATAGTAAAGAAAACCTCCGGTTGCTCCGATAACAGTAAACAAAATATGCTTATAATATTTTTTCATAAATTTCTCAATAAGTGAAAATTATTTGATTAAAACGAACTTAAAAAGATTCATAAATTTATTTTATTGAAGTAGGTGGAATAAAAATTTAGATTTGAATAATGAAAACAAAAAATAAATCAAACGAGAAAAAAATGAGTAAATATAAAAAACATCTTTACATGATAGTAGCTCCGGTAAATGCTTTATTAGCATCGCAATTGGAGCCTGAAAAATTCGGGGAGCATTTTACAATTGGGAGTGCAAAACATTTTAAGGGTAAAGTGATTTTTGCCGAAATAGATATTAATTTCAGATCATTTTATTTTGAGATTGAAAGATATTTAAATGAATTGAAAGAGCACGAAGATGGTTCACCGAAAAAAACAAAGTTTATAAAATCTTTTAATGTGCTTGAAAATATTGATCTTGATGTAATAAAGAAACTGTATTTATGCACAACCAACGGAAAAGTTTTAGAATTAAAACCGGCAAAATTTACACATATTCCCAAGACTGAAATAATTAGATTATATCAAGAAATAACACCCCTTGAAAATTTTGTTGCTTCGCGTTTAGATCAAAATCAATTCGGTAAGTATGTTACATCGGAAAATGAAACAAAGGGTGCTCCCAAAATTTTATTTACTCAAATTAGTTATGATTTAGATGAGTTTATGGAATTGCAAAAAAAGGAAAATATTCAAAATGCGGGATTGCCTAGTATTAATCCGAACAGGTTTTATGAATGTATTTCCGAATTGGAAAACGACCAAACAAAAAAAACAAAAACATTAGGCCTAACGAGTATTTTACCCGAAATTTCGTACAAAAGAATCAGACACGGATTTTGGTTTACAGATGGAACAAAAACAAAATTTTTTCCAATGCCTGATCACAAAGAACTTGCCGGCAAATTTTCCTATTGGTGGAAATACGTACGATAAAAATCTTTATATTTGATAACAGAATTTGAAGGTGATTTACAATCACCTTTTTTTTTGACGGATCATGAATGAGTAATGAGAGAATTTTAAATATCGGAGTAATGGCGCATGTTGATGGCGGCAAAACAACATTAATTGAAAATATATTATTTCAAGCTAAAGCCATTAGAGAAAAAGGAGATGTAAATAAAGGTTCCTCTAAGACAGATAATTTGGAGCTGGAGCGGCAAAGGGGTATAACAATTAGGAATTCTACTGTTTCAATTAATTGGGGGGATGAAAAATTTAATTTAATTGATACACCGGGGCATTTTGATTTTGCGTCTGAGGTTGAAAGAGTTATTCCCGCCATAGATGTAGCAGTTGTAATTATTTCTGCTGCCGAATCTGTTCAAGCACATACTGAAAATATTTGGGGTGCCTTGCGGAAGATGAAAGTTCCTACATTATTTTTTATCAATAAGATTGACAGAATTGGTGTTGAAATTGGAAAAGTTAAATCCGATTTACAAAATCTTGTGCAACGAAAAATAATATATTTAACCGAACCAGTGAATTGCGGAACAGTAAACGCAAATATAAATTCGGAAAAGGTTAACTTGTTTTGCAAAAAAAATTTTAATGATTTAAGTGATAACTTATTTGAAGAAATAATTTCTGAAAATGATTTGCTACTCGAAAAATATTTTAATGCCGAAATAATTAGTCCCAATGATATTTATGCCACTCTGATAGATTTATTTTTTGACATGAAATTTATTCCGGTGATTTTCGGGGTTGCCAAAAAGGATATTGGAACTGTTGAATTGTTGGATTTTTTGAAAAATTATTTTTTGCACTTTCCGCTAAAGAATGCAAAGAGAAAGCAAGGATATATTTACAACATAGAAAGCGATGAGAAATTAGGTAAACTTGCAAGCATCCGAATGTTTTCAGGTGAATTAAATTCACGAGATGTAATTTTTAATGCTCGCACAAACAGGGAAATAAAAATTACAAGAATAAAAAAAATTGAAGGTTACAAATTAGTGGATAGTTCAAGATTATTTCCGAATGATATTGGGAAAATAATAGTTGACAGTAATGTTAGTGCCGGTGATTTTATTGGAGAGGTTCATGAATTAATGAATAAAATCGGGCTTGCTCGGCCAATAATGAAAGTAAATGTGTTGCCAATTAATTTGTCTGAGATTACCAAATTAATTGATGCTTTAAAGGAATTAAATTATGAAGATCCGAATTTGAACTTAGATGTTTCGGAGGAAACAAAAGAAATAAATATTGATGTGATGGGTAAAATTCATATCGAGATACTAGGTTCATTTTTAAAAACACGTTTCAATATCAATGTGCGATTTAGCGAACCGATTATCATTTATAAAGAAACTCCCATCGGAAGAGGGTTTGCTTTCGAAGAATATACAATGCCAAAACCATGTTGGGCAATAGTAAAATTTTTAATAGAACCACTAGAGAGAGGAGTGGGAATTGTTTTTGAATCTGAGGTTTCTGTTAATGATATAGCTGCAAAATATCAGAATGAAATTAAACGAGCAATTCCTTTAAGCTTAAAACAAGGAAACTACGGATGGGAAGTAGTTGATCTAAGAATACATCTTGTTGGAGGCGAACATCATGAAATACATTCTAGGCCGGGTGATTTTAAATTAGCAACGCCTATGGCAATTTTAAAAGGACTGAAAAAAATAGGGACAAATATTTTAGAACCAATTGTGAAGTTTAAAATTAAAACACCGGAAGAATATTTGGGAAAGATAATGAGTGAATTCAGTCTTTTGAGAGCAAGTTCGGAAACTCCGAAATTTATTAATAATGAATATATAGTTGAAGGTTTAATGCCCGCATCAAATGCTGTTGATTATCCCTTACAATTGATAGATGCTACTTCAGGCAAGGCTAAATTCTCATATAGCTTTTTTGGATATGAAGAGTGTGAAGTAAAGAATGCGGTTGTAATTCCATACAAAGGAATTAGTCCGCTTGATAGATCAAAATATATTTTGCAACACAGAGGGGCATTAAAATAGTTTAAGCTAGAGGTAAATTTGAATGCTAAAATCATAATTAAAAACGCTTTTGAACATAATTTAAAAAACATTAACGTTGAAATACCGCATAATAAATTAACTGTAGTTACGGGAGTTTCCGGTTCCGGTAAATCTACTTTGGTATATGATATCATTTATAACGAAAGCCGTAAAAAATATTTGGAATCTTTTACTTCATATTCACGACAGTTTTTAGGAAAATTTGGTAAGGCTAAAGTTGAAAGCATTTCCGGTTTAAAACCCGCATTATCTGTTAGTCAAAAAAACGTTATTTCAAATTCACGTTCTACTGTGGGTACTTTATCAGAGGTTTATGACTATCTGCGATTATTGTTTGCAAGAGTTGGCCAATGGGAATGTCCACATTGTAAATCAATAGTAAAAAAAGAAAAAGATTTTTTTATATGTTCGCATTGTGGAAATAAAATAAAGATATTTCAGGCATCGGATTTTTCCTTTAATTCCTCGCGAGGAGCTTGTCCGAAATGCAATGGTTTAGGGGTAGTCGAATTTATTGATCCGAAAAAATTAATTGCTGATGAGAATAAAACATTGCGAGCAGGCGCCTTAGTTCCAACTACCCCCGCAGGTTATATTGTTTATTCACAAGTAACGGTCGATTCATTAAACCAAGTTTGTAAAGCTCACGGATTCGATGTTGATACTCCGTGGAATGAATTAAGCGATGAGCAAAAGAAAATAATTTGGTTTGGTAGCGAAAAAGTTAAAATTTTGTTTGGTAAGCATTCTTTGGAATCAAGGTTAAAATGGAGTGGCATAACTGCCAAACCTAGGGAAGAAGGTTACTATAAAGGGATGTTGCCAATAATGGAAGAAATTTTGCATCGTGATAGGAATGAAAATATTTTGAGATTTGCTTCGGAGGAAGTTTGTCCGGCATGTAATGGTTCAAGGTTAAATGAATATTCTTTGCAAGTAAAGATTGATGGCAAATCTATTTGGGAGCTTTCTACATTAACTATTAGTAAACTATTTGATTTTTTTAAAAGTATTTCACTAACGGAAAACGAAAAAGAAATAGCCGAAGATATTTTAAACCAAATTAGTTTAAGATTAAAAAATTTAATGTTGTTAGGTTTGTCTTATTTAACTCTCTCCAGAAATTCGAATACATTGAGTGGCGGAGAAGCTCAAAGAATAAGAATATCAGCATTTGCCGGAGGGGGTATGCAAAATGTATTGTATGTTTTTGATGAGCCTTCTATCGGATTACACTCGCGCGATACTTTCAGGCTGATAACAGTACTGAAAGAATTAACACGGCAGGGTAATACTGTAATTGTAGTAGAACATGACGAGGAAATTATACGAACTGCCGATTATGTAGTTGATCTTGGCCCGGGAGCAGGAGTTAATGGCGGGAACTTATTGTTTCAAGGGTTAAATAAAGATTTTAGAAATAATGAATTGAGCATAACTAATAGTTGGTTAAGAAAAAAAAGGGAATTTAAAAACTATAAATTAAAGGAAGATTTTATTTCGATTAAGGGAATTAAAAAATTCAATCTCAAAAATATTAATGTTAAAATATTGAAATACGGAATAAATGTGGTAACCGGTGTTTCCGGTGCCGGAAAATCTACTTTAGTGAATGAAGTAATTGGGAAGTATTTAATAAAAAGCGATTCTGAAAGTAAGTTTTTTGAATCAATCGAAAATGGGGATTCTATTAAAAATGCAATTTATGTTACACAATCAACCATAGGAAAGACTTCACGCAGCAATCCTGCTACTTATACTAAAGTATTTGATTTAATAAGGAATTTATTTGCTAATACGGATGAAGCAAAAAAAAGAAGTTATAAGAAAAGCAGATTTTCGTTTAATAATACGGAAGGAGTTTGTTCTGCATGCGAAGGAAGCGGATCAATAAAAATAGGAATGCATTTTTTAGGGGATGTGGAAAAGGAATGCGAAAAATGCGGCGGCAAAAGATTCAATAATGAAACGCTGGAGATTAAATATAACGGTAAAAATATTGCCGAAGTTTTAGATCTGAGTATATCGGAAGCTGAAAAATTCTTTGAAAACGAAAATAAAATTAGAACGATATTATCCGTGATGAATAAAATTGGGATTGGATATTTAAAGTTAGGCCAACCTTCTTCTACATTATCCGGTGGTGAAGCTCAAAGAATAAAGCTTGCCTCCGAACTTCATAAATCGAAAAAAGGCGAAACTTTGTATGTTTTGGATGAACCGACAACCGGTTTGCATTCAAAAGATGTGGATTTGCTTTTAATTGCTCTGAATGAACTTGTGGAAAAGGGAAATACGGTTATTGTTGTAGAACATAATCTTGATTTTATTTATAACGCAGATTGGTTAATAGATTTAGGCCCTGATTCCGGAAGCAAAGGGGGAGAGGTTGTTTTTATTGGTTATCCTAAAAATTTGCTTAAAAGTAAAACTTATACGGCAAAAGCTTTGATGCAAAACGAGGCTTGTAAAGTGAATGAAGTGCTTTCTCCACAAACAAAAAATAAAAGTATGCTTTTTAAAAATATTTCAACTAACAATTTGAAAAATATAAACACTGAAATATTTTTGAATAAAATTACAATGGTAACCGGTGTTTCGGGTAGCGGAAAGTCTTCGTTAGTTTTTGATACAATTTACTCGCAATGCAGAAATAAATTCACGGAAAGTATGTCGAGTTATGCACGACGAATGATGACAAAAATTAAAAGGCCGGATATTGAAGAAAGTCGGGGTTTAACACCGGTAATTGCAATTTCACAAAAAAAATATAGTGTCAGAAATCCTCGTTCCATTTTAGCTTCCGTAACGGAAATTTTTGATTTATATAGACTACTGTTTTCAAGATTCGGCTTAATTAATGGGAACAATATAAGTCCTAACGAATTTTCGATGAGTGCTTTTACTTTTAATTCGCCCGAGGGTAGTTGTTCTAAATGCAATGGGTTAGGAAGGATATTGAAAGTGGATCCCGAAAAGTTTATAACAGACAAAAACAAAAGTATTTTAAGCGGCGGATTAGATGGCAGTAAAATAGGTAAATTTTACGGCGATAAATACGGACAGTATGTAAATATCCTGAAAGCTGTTGGTAATATTGAGGGGATTGATTTTTATAAGCCTTGGAATGAATTGACTCTTGCCGAAAAGGAAATTGTGATGGAGGGAATTCCTGATAAAAAATATAATGTTGAGTGGGTTTTTAAAAGAGGTAACCGTGAAGGAATACATTCGCTTTTAACGGAATGGAAAGGTTTTTCGAATCTGATCTTAGAGGAGTATAAATTAAAGCAAGGGAAAAAATCAGCCAAAGAAATCGAAAAATTACTATCGGAATTTGAATGTGATTTGTGCGAAGGTAAAAGGTATAATTCGGATGTTTTAAAAATCAAATACAAAAAACTAAATATATCCGATTTGTTGCAAATGACGATTGAAGAATCTTTTGCTTTTTTCAAATTGTTGAATAGAGATAATGAAAAACAAATAATTGAAGAAATTTCGGAAAAGCTAAAAAACTTACTTGACATTGGTTTGGGATATCTACAGTTGAATAGACTTACCGAAACTCTTTCCGGCGGGGAATTGCAGAGGGTTAGATTAGCAAGCCAACTTTCATCAAAATTATGTGGTGTAACTTATATTCTTGATGAACCAACCTTGGGGCTCGGAAAGGAAGAGATAGAAGCATTGGTAAAAATAATTAAAAAAATACAGGCCATGGGAAATACGTTTATTATTGTTGATCATAATAAAGAATTAATTAAAATTGCTGATAACATAATAGAATTAGGCCCAAAAGCCGGAACTGATGGTGGGAAAATTACTTTCACCGGAACTACAAACGAATTTAAAAAATCAGACTGTTTAACATCAAAATACTTTTATCGAAATAAGAATCTTCTTCGAGAAAAAAATAATAGTGAGAGTTTTTTTCAAATTAACAATGCAAATTTATTTAATCTTAAAAATATTAATATTAAAGTACCAAAAAATAATTTAGTAGTTATAACAGGCAAATCGGGTGCCGGTAAATCAACGTTGTTTTTTGATGTTTTATACCAGTCGATAGCTCAAAATAAAAGTATTGGATGTTCCGGAATTGTTGGTGCGGATTCATTTGAAGATGTAATTTCGGTAGATCAAAATTTTATTCATACTTCTAAAAAAAGTTTATTGGTTACTTTTACAGAGATTTTATCTCCGATAAAAAAAATATTTGCTTCTACAGAGTTAGCAAAGAAGAAGGAAGTAAAAGAAAAGGAATTTTCAATTGGGCAAGGGAAAGGTGTATGTGAAAATTGCAAAGGGGAAGGAATTGTTACAACAGCTCTTGATTTTCTATCGGATGTTTCAACTGTTTGTGAAGTTTGCAACGGCAAAAGATTCAAAGATTATATTTTAGAAATTAAGTATAATAATTTGAATTTGAATGACGTATTGAATCTTACGGTAACAAATGGAATTGATTATTTCCATTTTCAGAAATCAATAGTTGAAAAATTACAATTATTAAATGATGTTGGCTTGGGTTATCTTAAATTGGGCCAACCAACGAGTCAAATGTCCGGTGGTGAATTACAACGACTGAAACTGGCAAATAATATATTAAAAAAAGAAAGGGCAAAAGTTTTATATTTATTTGATGAGCCTACTTCGGGATTGCATTATGCAGATGTAGAGAATTTAATTTTGCTTTTTGACAAACTTATCACGAAAGGAGCTTCAATTATTTGCATTACTCATAATGAGTTATTAATTGAAAATTCCGATTATATTATTGAACTTGGCCCGAAAGGAGGTCCTGAGGGTGGTCGAATAATTAGAGCTTGCAAAGCATTAAATTGATTCGGTTTTAAAATTAATTAAGGCAAAGATGAGAAAAGAAATTAAAATGCTTATAACGGATTTGGACGGAACTTTAACGGTTGCTAAAGATTTAGTGAGTGAAAAAAATATTTCCGCATTAGAAAAACTGGGAGAGGAAAATATAACTCGTGTTGTAGCAACAGGGCGTTCATATTTTTCAATGAAAAAATTTATTCCCGATGATTTTCCGATTGACTATTTGATTTTTTCAACCGGTGTTGGAATTATGAATTGGAATACAAAAAAGATTATCAACAAAATTTCACTTGAAAATAAATATGTTGAAAAATGTATTGAGATTTTAACCGAAAGCAATTTTGATTTTATGGTTCATTATCCGGTACCGGAAAATCATAAATTTAAGTATTATTCATCGGGCAAAACAAATCATGATTTTAACCATCGCATAGAATACAATAAAAATTTTGCAGAAGAATTTAGGGGCAATTGGTATGGTGATGCATCGCAATTGGTTGTTGTGTTAAGTGAAAGCGATGAAAAATTATTTGAAAATGTTAGAAACAAATTGGCATTTGCTCAAATAATTAAAACAACTTCACCGATTAATAATAAATCAATTTGGATGGAAATTTTTAAGAAAGGGGTTACAAAGGCTCATGGTGCAGCAATATTATCGGAATTATTAAAAATTGAACCCACTGAAATTGTTTCTATAGGGAATGATTATAATGATATTGAATTGCTAGATTGGAGTGGCACAAGTTATATCTTAGCGAATGCACCACAGCAATTGAAGCTAAAATATAAAAATGGTCTCAATAATTTTGAAGATGGTTTTGCGGAAGTTGTGAATAAGTATTTTAGATTTTTATAAAAAATTATTTCTTTAACTAAAACATGGAATAGGATTTTTAAATTGAAACTAACGGAATTAGCAAAACTGGTTAAAGGAATTTTTATTTTAATTGAAAACAATTTGATAATAGAATTTGCTAAGAGTAAGGCAGCGGAATTCGATTTATCGGAAAAGATTATTGGCTCAAAAATCGAAAGTATTTTTAATTCTAAATTTATTGCTCAAGTGAATGATGCAATAAAAAAGATGAACGCTGAAAACTTTGTTGAATTTGAATCTAAAATTGAATTCGATAAAAATAAAAAGTGGGTCAAAGTAATATTAAAAAAAACGGAAAATGAGAAGGGAAATCGGGGAAAATATCTTTTGCACATTATGGATATTGATTCATTTAAAACAGAGCAAGAATATTACAAACAGATTTTTGATAATGCTATTATGGGAATTTATAAAAGCACACCACACGAGGGAAAGCACATAGTTGTGAATCCGGAGCTTGTGCGCATTTACGGCTATGAAAGTAAAGAAGATCTTTTGAATTCGGTAACAAATATAAGCGAGCAACTGTATGTGGACCCCGAGCGCAGAGAAAAATTATTAAAATATCTGGAAGAAGAAGGACAAAGTTTTGGTTTTGAATCGAAACTCTTTAGAAAGGATGGAGAACTAATTTGGATTTCTGAAAATGCGAAAGCGGTTAGAAATTCCGAAGGGGAATTGGAGTTTATTGTTGGTACGGTTAAAGATATAACCGACAGAAAACTTTATGAGGAAAAATTAAAACAAGCCAAAGAGGATTGGGAAAGAACATTCGATGCCATTGATGATATTATAATAATTTTAGATCCTAATTCGGAAGTGAGAAGATTAAATAAAGCGGCACTGAGCTATGTGAAGGATAAAGAGGATTTCTTTGAAGGGAAAAAATGTTCCGATCTGTTTCAGTGTCAAGGTGATAATTGCAAAGACTGTCCGGCCGAGGTTACTCGAAAAACAAAGGAATCGCATTCGGCGGAAATTGTAAATCTAAAATTGGGTAAAACATTTTTAACTACCTCTTCGCCTATACGCGATGCAAACAATCAATTTACGGGAATTGTTTTCGTGGCAAAGGATATCACCGAAGAAAAAAGAATTAAACAAGAATCAGAATATAGATTACAACAAGTGTTACAAGCCGATAAGCTTAAATCACTTGGTGAAATGCTGGCAGGAGTTGCTCATGAGATTAATAACCCGATCGGCTATATTTTTTACAATTTAGAATTGCTTAGGGATTCTTGGAAAAATTTTGAGGTTAAATTATTAAATATCAAAAATATAAACCTCGAAGAAAAGGGGCAGATTCTTGAAACCAAAGAAATTATTGATTCAATTAAAAACGGAGCCGACAGAATTAATAATGTTATTTCAAGTTTAAAAGAATATGTAAAAGGAAACACAGGATTAAAAAAAATGCCGATTAATCTAAATGAGATTGTTGAAAAGGCTTATAACTTAATAGGTGCGAATATTAAAAATTCGATTTCTAATGTTGAAATAAATCTGGAACCTAATTTACCCGATATTAAAGGGTCATTTCAAAAACTTGAACAAGTTTTTATAAACTTGGTAATGAATGCAATTCAATCTTCTCTGAACAAGAGAAATTCAAAAATTAAAATTAAAACAAAAAGAGTAGAAAGGTTAAAATCCGTACTTTTGGAAGTTGAAGATAACGGAAAAGGAATTGACCCTGAAATTTTAGATAAATTATTCGAACCTTTTTTTACAACACGAAGGGAAATTGGTGGTACCGGTTTGGGATTGTCTATATCTTATGAAATAATTCGTGAGCATAACGGTTTAATAAGTGTTTTCTCAAAAAAAAATATCGGGTCAAAATTTACTGTTTTATTACCGTTTGAAGATAAATTACCTAAAATAAATCCTAAAATTATTTGCGTAGATGATTCCCGTAAAATGCATAATATGTTGCGCACAGGATTTTTAAAAGAGACCGATAAGTTTTTTTTATTCTTGTATGAGCCGGCACATTTAATGGATTTTATGAATGATCATCCGGAAATTGATACGATTTTTGTGAATTTAAAATTCGGAAGATTTATTGTTGAAATTCTGAAGAAAATATATTCTAAATATCCGTTAACAAATTTTTTAATGTTTTCTGATGCTAGCATAATAGATAAACAAATTCGGCAAGAATTAAGCTTTGCAAAATTTTTACCCTTACCACTAAACATTGAAAATTTAAAAAAAGAGTTTGATCAATTAGTAAGGCAAAAATTGTAAGAGGAATTTATGAAGATTTTAATAGTTGATGACGAACAGGAAGCTTTGGTGCACTTAAAAGATTATTCAACCGCAGAGGTTTAACGATTGTTGATACAGCTTCTAATGGAACAGAAGCAATCGAAAAATTAAAAACAGGAAATTACGATATAGTTTTGTTGGATTTATTAATGCCCGATTATCACGGATTAGAAGTTCTTGAGCAAGCGAAGCCCTATTCGCCGGAAACCGAATTTATTATTTTAACTGCAGTTGATGATGTTGCACAAGCAGTGAAGGCAGTGAAAATGGGAGCTTACGATTATTTAATAAAACCGGCCGAGCCGGAAAGAATTTTTTTGAGTGTCGACAGAGCTTTCGAAAGAAAAGGGTTAATTTACGGATTGAATTCAAATAAAAAAAACAACTTTGAAAAGTTGCTACCTGCTTTCGAAAGTATTAAAACCAATTCGCAAAAAATGAAAGAAATATTGAATTACACGGCAATAATGGCTAAAAGCGGAAATCCGATTTTAATTACAGGCGAATCCGGAACGGGAAAGGAATTATTAGCAAAAGCAATTCATAAAATAAGTATGCCCGAAAATTCCCCTTTCGTGGCCGTAAATGTTGCCTCTATTCCTGAGAATTTGTTTGAAAGCCAATTCTTCGGGCATAAAAAAGGAGCGTTTACGGGAGCTTTAAATGATTTTAAAGGTTATTTCGAACAAGCTAACGGGGGTACCTTATTTTTAGATGAAATCGGAGATCTGCCACTTAATCAACAATCGAAATTCTTACGTGTTTTGGAAGATAAAATAATTACACCAATTGGCGACTCCAAACAAATAACGGTTAGTATTAGAATAATTTCCGCTACTAATTCGGATATATTTGAAATGTGCAAAACAGGTAAATTCAGATTGGATTTATTATATAGATTGAAATCCGTAAATGTCAATTTACCTCCGCTTCGTGAACGAGATGAAGACATAGTTTTTTTATCGGATTATTTTTTGAAAAAGAATATGCAAAAATATTCTAAGAATAATTTAAGATTCAGTGCCGATGCATTAGATTATTTGAGAACCCAAAAGTTTGAAGGCAATATCAGAGAGTTGTCACAAATTATTGAAAACGCAGTTTTGTTGTGTTCAGGAACAGTAATTTCAATTTCCAACTTGAAAGGTGAAATTGCAATTAATAAAACCGAAAAACCCAAATATCTAACAATCAAAGAAAATTCACTAAGATACATTGAGCATATTTTAGAACAAACAAATTGGGAAAAAGCCGAAGCAGCAAAAATCTTAGGTATTTCACTTCGCCAACTTCAACGCAAGATAGCAGAGTTAAAGAAAGAATAATTTATCAATCTAAACCACTTACTTTAATGTTGCTTTCTTAATCTAATTAAATTAAGTTTGTTGCTAAGATTACAAGTAGGAGAATTAGATTAATGAAAAATAAATATATTGACCTAATTGAACAAACTTTTGATTTTCCGGATGAAGAGTTTAATGTAGAAAAAGGGGAGTTGATTTTTAATAATATAGCTCTTGCGGATATTATCAAAAAATATGGCACGCCACTCAGATTCACTTATTTGCCGGCAATTTCCACTCAAATTAAAAAAGCAAAAAAATGGTTTAACGTTGCTATAGCTAAGAATGAGTATTGCGGAAAATACTATTATTGCTATTGTACCAAAAGTTCACATTTTTCCTTTGTTTTGGAAGAAGCACTGAAAAATGATATCCATCTGGAAACATCCTCCGCCTTTGATATTAATATTATCGAATCTTTATATGAGGCAGGGAAAATCGATAAAAATATAAACATTGTCTGCAATGGATTTAAGAAAGATGATTATATAGAAAATATTCTCACAATTTTTAATAACGGATTCACTAATGTTATGCCAATCCTAGATAATCCGAAAGAGTTAGAACAGTATGACGGACTTCTATCCAAACCAATTAATCTCGGCATTAGGATAGCAAGTGAAGAAGAACCGAAATTCGAGTTTTATACTTCGAGACTTGGTTTTGGATATAAAGATATTGTTCCGTTTTATATTTCGAAAATAAAAAATAACCCGAATTTTAAACTTAAAATGCTTCATTTTTTTATAAACACGGGAATAAAGGATAATGCCTATTATTGGAATGAATTGCGTAAGTGTTTAAATGTATATGTAGAGCTGAAAAAAATATGTCCGGATTTAACCGCATTAAATATCGGAGGTGGTTTTCCGGTTAAAACCTCATTAGCTTTTGATTTTGATTATGAATATATGGTTGATGAAATTGTGAACCAAATTAAGATTGTATGCAACGAAGCAGGAGTTACGGAACCGGATATTTTTACAGAATTTGGTTCCTATACTGTAAGCGATAGCGGTGGTTTGATTTTTCAGATTTTAGACCAGAAAAAACAAAACGACAGAGAAGCATGGAATATGATTGACGGTTCTTTTATGACTACTCTTCCTGATTCTTGGGCAATAAATAAGCGATTCGTGATGCTTCCTATTAACGGTTGGGACAAAGAATACGAAAGGGTTTTTTTAGGTGGATTAACCTGCGATAGCGATGATTATTATAATTCCGAACAACATGTGAACGCAATTTTTTTACCGAAATTTGACGAGCAGATTCCTTTGTATATCGGTTTTTTTCATACCGGAGCTTATCAAGAAACTATTGGCGGCTATGGCGGATTACAACATTGTTTAATTCCTTCCCCTAAGCATATTATTATTGATATTGATGAAAACGGGGAGGTTAAAACCAAATTGTTTTCAAAAGAACAAAGTTTTAAATCAATGTTAAATATTTTGGGGTATTAATTTTTATGTTCGAACCGTTTATTCCAAAATACAAAAACGAAATTATCGAACTTATCGATACAATCTATCGTGAATATAATGATGTTGTTTGTTTAACCGGTTGCGACAAGGATTTAGAAGCGTTAGATAAATTTTTTGCAGAACCTAACGGTAATTTTTGGGTATATAAAATGAACAATAAAATTGTTGGTACTGTTGCTGTTAAGATTGTTAATAATGCAGTTGAAATGAAACGATTTTATTTGAAGAAGGAATTTAGAGGAACAGGTATTGCCAATAAACTTTTACAAAAAGCCGAAGAATGGACAGTTGGAAAAGAATATCTCAAATTATTTTTTTGGTCGGATACAAGATTTGAAAGAGCACACAATTATTATAAAAAAATGGGGTTTGTTCAGAAAGGAATTAGAGAAATGAATGATGGAAATATTCCTTATTCAGAATTTTATTTTGAAAAAGAATTACAATGAAAAAAATAAACGGAAATTAAACGGAAATAATTGAATAGGAAAAATAATGTTTTCTCTATACATAAAAAAAATTCTGGAAGCTAATGTTTATGATGTTGCCATTCAAACTCCGCTTGATAAAATGAGTTATTTAAGCAAGCAACTTAAAAACAATGTTTTTATTAAACGAGAAGATTTGCAACCTGTGTTTTCTTTTAAACTGAGAGGAGCATATAATAAAATATCAAAACTTTCGGAGGCAGAAAAAAAGAGAGGAGTAATTGCAGCTTCTGCCGGTAATCATGCACAAGGGGTGGCACTTTCCGCTACTAAATTAGGAATTAAATCTTTGATTGTAATGCCTAAAACAACACCCGATATTAAAGTGCGTGCAGTAAAAAACTTAGGAGCGGAAGTTCTTTTATTTGGTGATAATTTTGACGAGGCTTTTATTCATTCCCGAGAAATTGCCGAAGATAAATCTTATACTTATATACATTCCTACGATGATTCTGATATTATTGCCGGACAAGGTACAATTGGTATGGAAATATATCGACAACTTAATGGAAAACTCGATTACCTTTTTGTTCCGGTTGGTGGTGGCGGGCTTATTGCCGGCATTTCCGTTTATATTAAATATTTGAATCCTGAAATTAAAATTATCGGCGTAGAATCCGATGAATCGGCATGTCTTTTTAAAGCTTTGGAGGCTAACAAAAGGATAACTTTGGAAAATGTTGGGATATTTGCCGATGGTGTTGCAGTAAAACAAATCGGGAAAGAAACTTTTGATCTTGCAAAAAAATATGTTGATGAGGTTGTAACTGTAACTACAGACGAAATATGTTCGGCAATAAAGGAAATTTTTGAAGAAAACAGAACAATGTCCGAACCGGCAGGCGCACTCTCTTTGGCAGGATTGAAAAGGTATGTAAAGCAAAACAAAATTAAAAATAAAAATTTGATTGCAATTGAAAGTGGTGCAAATATAAATTTTCATCGCTTAAGATATATTTCCGAAAGAACGGAACTTGGTGAAAAAAAGGAAATTATTTTAGGAGTTACAATTCCCGAACGGCCGGGAAGTTTTAAAACTTTTTGCAGAACTGTGGGTAAATTGAACATCACGGAATTTAATTACAGATATGCAAACTTTAATGATGCTCAGGTTTTTGTAGGAGTGCAGCTTGATGAAGATACGAATAAAACCAAAGAAGAGTTAGTTAAAAAATTAATTAAACTTGGTTACAGTGTGATTGATATGAGTGAGAATGAATTGGCAAAACTTCATATTCGTTATATGGTTGGGGGGCATTCAAAGGAAGTTAAAAATGAAAGAATTTTTAGATTCGAATTTCCCGAACGCTCGGGAGCTTTATTGGAATTGCTTGAAGCAATGAATGATAAATGGAATATTTCAATGTTTCATTACCGTAATCATGGCTCGGCTTATGGGCGCGTATTTATGGGAATTCAGGTGCCCGAGTATGAGTTGGATTTATTTAAAGAATTTTTGAATGAGATTAATTATCGGTATTTTGAAGAAACCGATAATCCTGCATATGAAAAATTTTTAGCCTAATTAAATGTTAAAAATAACAGTAAATGTTGTACCCTTGTTTTTTTCAGAATTTACCTGAACCCCGATGTTATTGATTTTTGCGTACTCGGAAACTAATGCCAATCCGAAAATTTTGCTTTCAATTTTCTTTATAGAGTTTCCTTTTTGCGTAAACATGTTTTTAAGTTTTTGTAATAATTTTTTTTCGATTCCAACGCCTGTATCGGAAATATCGATACTTAAAAGATTATTCCGATTTCTGTATATTTTAATTTCAACTTTACCTTTTGCAGTAAATCTAATAGCATTATCAATTAAATTAAAAAAGATTTGTCTTAAACTATGTGAATCACTTTTTATCATTTTTTCGTTGGTCAGTGAAATCAAATTAAATTTTAAACCTTTTTCCAGTGCAATAGGATGAAATTCCGAAATTAATTCTCTAAAAATATCATCTTCAATATTTATTAATTCACTTTTAGTTTTAAATTTTCCAAGCTGAAATTCCGACATATTTAAAATTGAATCGATAGTTCTGATAAGTTTTTTTCCCACACTGTTTGTGGTATTAAGAATTTCAAAAACATCAGATGAACCGTTATTAGAAAGAATTTCTTTTATTAAAGAGATTGAGCTAAAAAGAATATTTACAGGGGTTCTCATCTTAGATGCCATCTGAGCCAAGAATTCTGTTTTTAATTTATCGACTGCAATAGCTGCATTTCTTTCCGAAATTAATTCAGAAACTAATTCCTTTTTTAATGATATGTCATGAACTATCACACTGTAAAAAATACCGGTTGTAGTTTTCCAAGATGAAATTGAAATTTCAGTTGGGATTTCTTTTCCGTTTTTGTGGATAGCATTTGCCGATAGGCGAGTATTGAAGTTGGCTGAGTTTTTGTAATTCTCATCTTCGTGAATTGTTAATTTATCTAATTTAATAGGGATAAATGTATCTATTGGTTTTCCGATAATTTCGTTTTTTTCGAAACCGAAAATTGTTGAAATGGCAAGATTAGTTTCTATTATTTTTCCCTTTGTGTCCGCAATTAAAATTAAATCCGCTGCATATTGCACAATAGAACGAAATTTTTCTTCACTCTGAATTAATATTTCTTCGGCTATTTTTTTATCAATAGAAAAGGAAATTTGTTCTGCAACATAACTTAAGACTGAAAAGTCGTTTAGATTAAAACCGTGCGGGTCATTGTAACTTTGAACAGCTATAATTCCAAAAGTTTTGTTCTCTTTTTTTAATGGTGCCCCCATCCATATTTGGGATGGGATGCCAATAGCTTTTGCAAGACCTTCTTTTTTAAATTTTTCTTGTGTTTTCTTGTTGGCAAATAAAGGCAAACCGGTTTTTCTTACATAATCGGTTAATGAATTTTTCAGGCTTTTGTTCTGAAATGCATCCAAGGCATTAAATTCATCCGAAAAATAAGGGAAATTATAAATCCCGTTTGCTTCATTATAAAAAGCAATATAAAAATTTTCAGTGTTTATTAATTTGGAAAATTGAAAATGAATAATTTTTGCAAGTTTTTCTAAATTTGAAACAGGAAGACTAGAATTTGTTATGTTATTAACAACATTCTGGATTAAATAATGTTTTTTTCTTTCTGATATATCTCTAACTGTTGTAATTATAACTACTTCGGAATTTATGGTAGTAGAATTTAAATTGATTTCTGTTTCAAAAGTTTTGTTGGTTCCATACTTAACACAAGTCCATTCAAAACTTTGAGGTGTACCGTTAGCGGCTTCTCTAAAAAGTGTATCCCATTTTACTTTTGAATTTTTATTGCTCGATAAATCATCACAAAAGCTTAAATGTGGTATTTTCTCAATAGTGATATTGAATTCAGTTAAAGCTTTTTTATTGTAATCGATAATTTTGGCGTCTTTATCTAAAATAAAAAGTGAATCACTAATCGAATCAATAATGGTTTGTAATTTTTTTTCGCTGTCACGAAGTTTGATTTCCGTTAATTTGAAATTCGTTATATCGACAAAATTGCATAATATTCGGATAGTATTATTACTATCGGCAATAAATTTATTGGCGGATAAAAGCACTTTTATTGTGTTACCGTCTTTTT
>CAZCBD010000004.1:0-31187 GCA_964496755.1 uncultured Melioribacteraceae bacterium | reverse complement strand
TGCCTAATAAGATTGCCGGCGGGTTGAATATTGAGACTTTAACAACACTTTCAACAAAACTTCTTGCGGAATATGAATCTTTTCAAACATTAAATGAATCTATTTCGTTTGTATTATTAAATCAGATAACAAAAAAAAATAGGTTTAAATATTTTTCATATTACAAAAATAATATTCCTGATGGCACTTTAGACAGAATAAAGAATGTTATCGGCGAGTATAAAAAAAACGGAATAACGCCGGATAGTTTGATTGCAGAATCTCGAAAATTAAAGGGAAATGAAAAGCTGAAGGCTGAGGATATTGCGTTGATTTTTGACTCTTTTCAAATACAATGCGAAAAACTGAAAACCTATGACATAGGGGATATTTATTTTAAGCTCAATATATTAGAGGTTGAAGAGTTTGTAAATATTTTTCGGAAAAATTTTCCGAAAGTTACTCATATTATTTTTTATGGATTTACCCAATTTACATTTCCGGAAGTTGAATTAATTGATAAATTTTCTAAAGTAAAAAATCTTAAGTTGTTATTAAAATTTAATTTCTACGATTTTAATAAGAATCTTTTCGGGCAATCGGAAAAGGTGTTTCAGAAATTTCTTACTAAAGGATTTAATTCTTTTTATGAAAAACAAGAATCCTTTGAAAGTAAAATGGAATTGGAGTTAAGGGAAAAATTATTTAGTAAAAACAAACACTATTCGGAAAAGTATTTTGATAAACTTGTTTTATATGCTGCGGAAGACAGAAAAAATGAAATAGAAACGGTTTGTCATGAAATTAAAAGATTGATTGTTCTGGAAAAAATTGAGCCGAGTGAAATATGTGTTTGCTTTAATTTGTCCGAAAATTATTCAAGAAATTTTAGAAATATGATGGGGCAGCTTAAAATACCGGCAAATATTACGGATAGAAAATCGTTGGCAAATATTCCGGTTATAGTTGCAATCTTTACTGTGTTTGAAATTTTAAAATCCGATTACGATTACCAATCTTTGATTAATTTTTTAAGCGCGTCATTTGTAGAAAAATTTAATTTGAATATTGGAGATTTATTAGAATTTATATCTGAAAATAAAATCTCGAAGGGGAAAAAGAATTGGATTGAGACAATCAAAAATTATCAAGATGAAAATAATTATTTGAAGAAGGACATCAGAGAAGAAATAAGCAGAGTACTTGAATTAATCCAACCTTTTGAAGTTAAACTTACCCACACGGACTTTTTAGCAGCATTAAAAAAACTAATTCAAAGGTTGGGTGTTATTAAAAATCTTACCCAAGTAGATACAACAATTGCTGAAGAAAATATAAAGGCATTAACGGTTTTTATAGAGTCAATTGATGAGGTTTTTCAATTATTGGAAAGGGAAACGGATGGACGCAAGACTTTCGGGTTTAATTATTTTTATGATCTGCTTAAAACCATTGCAAAAAAAACTCGTTTTAATATTAAAGAAAAAAGCAATTATGGCGTTCTAATTACAAGTTTTAATGAAATTCGTGGTTTGAAGTTCAAATATTTATTTATTTGCGGATTAAATGATGGCGATTTCCCTACCAGATTTAATCCCGAAATCTTTTTCTCCGGTGCTTTTGGTAAAAAGGAATTTGAACATCAATTGGAAGAACGATTGCAATTTTTTAATACTTTATCTGCTGCAAAAAATAAAATCTATTTGTCCTATCCAAAATTTGAAAATGAAAAAGAATTGGAAATATCAGGTTTTTTGCGAGAGTTAAAAAGAAAATTTAAAACTTCGGAATTAAATACAGCGAAATTAAACGAGCATCTGTTTTCTTCTATCGAGCAGCAAATCCATTTTGGGAAACATGTATTTCAAATTGAAAAATTAGAAAAAACGAAAATTGAAAGATTTAAAGATTTTAAAAATAAAGCGGTAATTGAAAAAAAACGGAGAGAATATTTTTTTGCAGAAAATGAATTTTGCGGCATTGTTAATTCTAAGAAAAACGATAATGATTTAGAGTTTTCTGCAACACAATTAGAACTGTACGGTAATTGTCCGTTTAATTATTTTGCAAATAGAGTTTTAAAATTAAAAAAACTATTACTGCCTTCCGACGAGCTGAAATCAAGTGATTTCGGATCACTAATTCATTCAATACTTTTTAAATTTTATAAAAAAATAAGAAATGAAAACAAATTAATAAGGGACTGTTCGCAGGCAGAGTTAATATTTTTTAGTAAACAGCTTTTTGAAATTGCGGAAAAGGAAATTGAAAGAAACGGCATAGCTTTATCTTTTATAGAAAGGGAAAAAATTTTTGGAGTAGATGGTAATAAGGAGAATTCGATTTTATATAAATTTTTAAAGATTGAGCAAATGCAATCCTCAGAATTTATACCGGAATTGTTTGAAAAGAATTTTATTATTGAAATAAATGATGATGATAGAATTTCAGTATTGATTAGAGGAGTAATTGATAGAATAGATTTGGATAGGTCAACTCATAAAATGAATATTATTGATTATAAAACAGGGAAAGATATTCCCGGATTTGTTTCTTTAGAAAGAGGAGATTCACTACAGTTGCCTATTTATGCAATTGCCGCGGTGAAAATATTAAAAGAAGAATTTAATGAGAATTTTACTCCGCATCAGTTACAAATATTTTCTTTGTTTTTTGACTCGGAGTCTTTCGGCATTAAAACCGTTAACGAGAGAAGGAAAAAGTTGGATCCGAATATTACGCAAGAAATTTTGGAAAATGCAACAAAGGTAATTAAGAGATATGTAACTGCAATAAGTAAAGGAAATTTTCAGGTACAAGAAAATTCCGAAAAAAGAATGAAAATTTGTTCATATTGTGATTTTGAAAATATATGTAGAATAAACAGCATAAAATGATTGACGAATTAAAGTTGAAAACTTAATAATTTATTCTTAGTTTTAAGGTTATAATATGCCATTGCTGAAAAGCGATGGCAATTTTTTTTACTTTTTAAAAATAACGAGGATGTTGTGGCAAGTTTTGTTTACTTAACAAGAGAAAGATTAAAAGAATTAGAAGCGGAACTAAAAGAATTAAAAACTAATGGCAGAAAAGAAATGGCGCAGGTAATTGCCGAAGCTCGTTCTTTTGGGGATTTATCCGAAAATGCAGAGTATGATGCCGCAAAAGAAAAACAAGGATTGTTAGAGCTTAAAATTTCAAAGCTTGAAGAATTACTTTCTCGTGCGCAAGTAATTGATACGTCAACATTTTCTAACGATGAAGTTCATATTTTATCTACTGTTACTGTTAAAAATCTAAAAACACAAAAAGTAGTGGATTATACTTTAGTTTCTCCCGAAGAAGCGAATTTGCAAGCGGGGAAAATTGCAATGACGTCTCCCGTGGGTGCTGTGTTAATGGGTAAAAAGAAAGGCGAAATTGCAGAGGCAAAAGTTCCTGCCGGTGTAATTAAATTTGAAATTATTGATATAAAGTAACTAATTGTTTTTTGTAATTTACTGAAATCCGGTTATAAAATGAGTATTTGATGAAGAAAATTGAAGAGAAGATTTTAACATTCATCAACGAAAATTATCTGATTAATGAAAATGATAAAATTTTAGTTGCGTTTAGCGGAGGGGCGGATTCGGTTTTTTTACTTTCTTTTCTTAAAAAATTTCAAAATTATTTCAAAATCGATTTGTCGGCTTATCATCTGAATCACATGCTGCGTAATGACGAAGCCCAACGCGATCAGATGTTTGCAGAAAATTTTTGCAAAAAATATGAAATTGATTTTTTTACCGAAAGCATTGATATTAATTGTAGAAAGAAAAATACGAATAAATCGATAGAAGAAATAGCCAGAGAAGTACGCTATGAACGATTAGGTTTTTTTCTTTCAAAAATTAATTTCAATAAAATTGCAACAGCTCATAATCTGAATGATAATACGGAAACATTTTTTTTGAACTTGCTTAGAGGAACCGGTATAAGTGGGCTTAAGGGAATTGCAAAAAAAAGAGGTGATATAATTAGGCCTGTTTTAATTGCCAGTAGAACAGAAATTTTAGAATATTTGAAAAAAAATAATTTGAACTATGTGATTGATTCATCAAATAATGAAGATAATTACCAAAGAAATTTTTTGCGAAATAAAATTCTACCGGAATTACGTTCGAAAATAAATCCACAATTAGATAAAGCAATCTTTGGATTCAATCAAATTTTTACTATTCAAGAAGGTTTTATTAATAGATATGTTTCTGAAGTTTTGCATAAATATTTTTGCAAAAAAGAAAATGGATATGAATTAAAAATTTCTTTGTTTAAAGATTTTACTGAAAGTCAATCAAGTGAATTTATTAAAAAAGTATTTGCTGAAATTGGAATACCTGAATTTACGAAAAAGGATTTTGACAAAATTTATTCTTTAGTAAAAAAACATAAAGGCAAATCAATTGAATTAAAAAATTCGTTTTTATGTTACAGAGAACATAATTATATATTTTTTACTCAAAATAAAAACAAACGTTTCCCTGAAAGATGGAAAGTGGAAGTTGGTAAAGAAATTAGGATTAAAGAAAAAATAATTAAAGTAGAGGAAGCGGATAAAAGAGCATTTGATTCGAACTACGAAATAATTGACGCCGAAAAAATTGACGGGCAATTGGAATTAAGATTTTGGCATGAGGGAGATAAATTTCAGCCGTTAGGGATGGTATCATTTAAGAATGTTTCTGATTTTTTACAGGAACAAAAAATACCTTCTCATGCTAAAACGGAGCAGCTGATTTTATGTGATGATAAGAAAATTATATGCATAATTGGATTGCGAATTGATGAAAGAGTAAAAATAAGCACTAATACAAAAAAATATTTTAAAATAGAAGTTTGCGATGAAAGATAAAAATATGTTGAATATTGATAATAATAAACTTGAAATTCTTTTTTCTAGCCGGCAAATTCAAGAAAGAATAAAAGAGATTGCTTCTCAGATAAATGAAGATTATAAAGAAAAAAAACCGATAATATTAGGTGTTTTGAACGGTGCATTTATTTTCATGGCAGATCTTGTAAAAGAGCTAAGTATCGGGTGCGAAATCGATTTTATAAAATTATCCAGCTACGGAAATTCAAAAATTTCATCAGGAAAAGTTGAAGTTCGGGAATTACCAAATCTAAAGATAGATGGAAGAGATATAATAATAGTTGAAGATATTATTGATAGTGGTTTATCTATTAATTTCCTGAAAAAAATTATTGGTGAAAAAAAACCACTCAGTTTAAAGGTGGCTTCATTATTAGTGAAACCTAAGAGCCTTAAATATGAAATTAAAATTGATTATATTGGTTTCGAAATTTCTGACGAGTTTGTAGTTGGGTATGGTTTAGACTATGCACAAAAATATAGAAATCTTCCTGCAATTTATTCGATGATTAATAAATAAAGGCTAAATTGTTTAAAATTAAAAATATAAATGTTAAATAAATCTTGAAAGAGTATATGACTGATAACAAAAAAAATAATCCATTTAAAAAAGATCCTTCGGGGAATGAACCCAATGGTGATTTTAATTGGTCAAAAATTATTCGGACTGTATTTACATGGGGTTTGCTATTTGTTTTTGCGGTGATTTTAATGCAATGGATGGATGGTGATTCTTCAAGTTATACTGAAATTGATCGTGAGCAGTACAATGATTTTTTGCGCCAAGGAAAAATTAAGGAAGCAAAAGTAATTGAACGCGATAATAAAACTTATGTTTTTGAAGGTGTATTAAAAGAAGCTACAATTATCCGAAAGAATAATAGAGATGTAAAAGTTTCAAAGTTTCAAACAATTATTTTTGAGAGATTGCTTGAAAAAGAAGAAGCTAAATGGGAAAGTGCAAAATTAAAATACAGGTTCGAAAGAGAATCTAGCGAATGGTTAACATTTCTTGTTGGAATGATACCATGGATATTAATTATTGCTTTTTGGGTATTTTTTATGCGCAGAATGCAAGGCGGTAGTGGCGGCGGAGGTGGTAGCCGTGGTTTGTTTAATTTTGGAAAAAGTCGGGCAAAACTGATTTCAAATACTTTAAACAAAGTTACTTTTTCTGATGTTGCCGGTGCCGATGAAGCTAAAATAGAACTTGAAGAAGTAATTGAATTTTTAAAAGAACCTAAAAAATTTCAACGATTAGGCGGGAAAATACCGCGAGGCGTATTATTGTTAGGCCCTCCCGGAACAGGAAAAACCTTACTTGCAAGAGCAGTGGCCGGTGAAGCTGACGTTCCTTTCTTTTCGCTAAGTGGTGCCGATTTTGTTGAGATGTTTGTTGGTGTGGGGGCAAGCAGAGTTAGAGATTTATTTGAGCAAGGAAAGAAAAATGCTCCTTGCATTATTTTTATTGATGAAATTGATGCCGTGGGAAGACATCGTGGTGCCGGACTTGGTGGTGGACACGATGAACGAGAACAAACTTTAAATCAACTGTTAGTTGAAATGGATGGCTTTGAGCAAAACTCAGGTGTGATTTTAATTGCGGCTACTAATCGTCCGGATGTTTTGGACCCGGCTCTTTTACGTCCCGGTAGGTTTGATAGACAGGTAGTTGTTGATAGACCCGATGTTCAAGGACGCGAAGGAATTTTAAAGGTACATACCAGAAAAATTCCGTTAGCAAAAAATGTTGATATTAGGGTGTTAGCAAAAGGCACTCCCGGTCTTTCAGGAGCAGATTTGGCCAATTTGGTAAACGAAGCCGCTCTTTTGGCTGCCAGAAAAAATAAGAAAAAAGTTCACATGAGTGATTTTGAAGAAGCCAAAGATAAAGTAATGATGGGTACGGAAAGACGTAGTTTGATTATTTCCGATAAAGAAAAGAAAATTACTGCTTACCATGAAATAGGTCATGTATTAGTTGCAAAAATGCTACCCGAAGCGGACCCTGTCCATAAAGTAACTATAATTCCTAGAGGCAGAGCCCTTGGAGTAACTACATATTTACCGATGGATGAAAAACACACTTATTCTAAAGAGTATCTTGAGTCAACCATCACGTACGCACTTGGTGGTCGTGCGGCGGAATTGTTAATTTTTAATCAATTGACAACCGGTGCAGGAAATGATATCGAAAAAGCAACCGGACTTGCAAGAAAAATGATTTGTGAGTGGGGAATGAGCGAAAAACTCGGGCCGGTTTCTTATGGTAGTAATGAAGAAGAAATTTTTCTTGGCAGAGAAGTTACAAAACATAAAGACATAAGTGATAAAACCGCCGAAATGATTGATGCGGAAGTTAAAAATATTGTTCAAGCCGCAATGAAAAGAGCTGAAAAAATTCTCGAAGAAAATTTGGACGTTCTACATCGCTTATCGGAAGAATTATTGGAAAGAGAAATTTTGGATGGTGATGAAATTGATAAAATCATTAAAGGCGAAACTCTTCCTCCTATCCAGAAAGATGACGAAACCAAAGATGAAGACATTATTGAGCACAAAGATAATTCTGCGGATAAGAGTTTATCGGAAAATGATTTGCCGGAGCATGTGAAAAAGCTAATGGAATTACGTAGCGGTAAATCTTCGGATGACGTTAAAACGCAGGATAATAGTAAATCTTTGGATGAATCTTCAGAAGAAAATGATAAGTAAATAAGTGAGATAAGTCAATTGAGTGCTACTATTGATTATAAAACCGAATTATATCGTAAAAGTATTCATTTGCTTTCTTTATCAATTCCAATAGGATACTTTTTTTTATCGAAGGAAATTGCACTTTCTCTACTTCTTCCTTTAACAATTATTTTTCTAGTTGTTGATACAAGTAAGTTTATTTATCCTAGGTTTTATAATTCGATTAGTAAACTGTTCAGCTTCATGTTGCGCGAACATGAAAAGAATATAAAGAAAAAAACCTTGAATGGTGCAAGTTGGGTTTTAATATCTGCAACTTTAACCTTATTGGTTTTTC
The DNA here is from genome assembly GCA_964496755.1 of uncultured Melioribacteraceae bacterium. Classification (GTDB taxonomy): domain Bacteria; phylum Bacteroidota; class Ignavibacteria; order Ignavibacteriales; family Melioribacteraceae; genus CAZCBD01. The sequence continues at coordinate 23,259 of CAZCBD010000004.1, read as the reverse complement.
CAAAAATTATTTTCATATCGGCATTCTCAATCTTGATTATTAGTGATATATCCGCTGCATTAATTGGGCGAAAATTCGGTAAACACAAATTTTTATTCAAAAGCTTAGAAGGCTCTTTAGCTTTTTTCTTTTCGGCAATTATTGTCGTTTTAATTGCTCCTAAAGTCGATAATCTTTTGATTGAATACTTAATTGGTTTTGCCGGAGCTTTTGTAGGGATGTTTGCCGAAAATCTTTCTTATGGATGGGCAGATGATAATTTAACAATCCCTTTTTCGGTGGGAGGATTAATGTGGTTGTTGTATAGTTTGGTTTTACCGAACTTACTTTAATTGTAATTTGATTTTACTTTGTAATTGTAGAAACATTTTTTTTTATGCTGTGTATAAAACTAGTTCAAAAAGAAATCTTGGAAATAAAATGAAAAGCAATAAGTTATTAAAGGCTATCTTATTTTTAATTGCTATTTTTACTTTAACGCAATGTGGAAAAGGATTGAAACGTGCAACGGGTTCAGAATCTACAATATATGTTTTGGCAGATTCCATTGAATATCTTTATTACGAACCGGTTTTATATCAGATTTTTGCTAAAACAATTTATACACCGCGCAGAGAACAATTATTCGATTTGAAATTAGTTAGAAGCCGAAATTTCAAAAAATACAAAGAAAAAAGAAATATTCTAGTAATTAGCGCTTTACAAAACAAAAATCCCGTTTCCGATTTCATTAAATCGATGCTAGACAGTACAGTATTAGCGAAAGTAAAATCCGATAGTGTTTTTGTTTTTAATAAACATGATGTTTGGGCAAAAGATCAGATGGTGATGATTTTAACATCTCCTACGCCGGATCAGTTGAAAATGAATATGCTAACTGAACATGAAAATTTACTTTATTACTTTAAAAATGCTTCCGACAAAAGAGTTGAAAAAGCACTTTTCAATGCGTCGGTTAGAAAAGAAGATATTGAAGCAAAAATGTGGGGTAAGCATAATTTTTACATGTATGTTCAAGCGGATTTCTTCTTAAATAAAGATGTTGAAGAGGATAATTTTGTTTGGCTTTGGCGCGACCCGTTTGCAGGCAAAGAACAATGGATTTTTATTCATTGGATTGATGATGCAACTCCGGCTTTATTAAACAAAGATTCTGTTTATACAATAAGAAATAAAATTACTAAAAAGTATTTTCAACTTGAAGAAAATCAAGGATACGTGCAAATAGCAGATGATTTTTTAACAACAGAAGAAGTTAATTTTAATGGTAAGTATGCTTTGCTAACTCAGGGTTTGTGGAGATTTACAAATGATAGTGGAGGCGGACCATTTATTAATTATACATTTTATGATGAACATTCAAAAAGAATTTATATGATTGATGGTGCAGTATTTGCCCCTAAATTTAAAAAACGTGGTATTTTGCAACAGTTGGATGTAATATTAAAAACTTTTCGTGTAAAAGAAGAATTATCTCAACAAAGAATTGACGAATTGAACGAGAAATTTAAAGAAATTGTTGAAGAAGAAAAATAAACAATCTGCATAAATTATAATTAAAAGCTATCTTCTAAAGATAGCTTTTTTTGTTGATAGCAATTTGATTTTTATACTTAAAATACTTCCCGAGACAACTATTATACAATTGCTAAATCCTCCTTTTTTTAATAATTTAATAGATTAAATTTTTCACAAAATGATGATTATTATGAAATATCCTTTTAAAGAAATTGAAGCCAAATGGAAAAAAATTTGGGACGAAAAACAAGTTTATAAAACTGATTTAAGTGACGATGAAAAGAAAATTTATTGTTTGGTAATGTTTATTTATCCCTCGGGGGCTAAACTTCATTGCGGACATTGGTATAATTATGGTCCCACAGATTCATGGGCACGATTTAAAAAACTCCAAGGATATAATGTTTTTGAACCAATGGGCTATGATGCTTTCGGATTGCCGGCCGAAAATTATGCAATTAAAACCGGTGTGCATCCATATGATAGTACAATGAAGAATATTGAAGATATTCGCAAACAATTAAAAAACATGGGCTGTATGTATGATTGGGATGCCGAAATGATGACTTGCAAACCCGAGTATTATAAGTGGAACCAATGGCTCTTTTTGCAAATGTACAAAAAAGGTTTGGCCTATAGGAAAAATGCTCCGGTTAATTGGTGTTCCAGCTGCCAAACAGTATTGGCAAATGAACAAGTACATGATGGACATTGTGAACGGTGTGATACCGAAGTTATTAAAAAAGATATGACGCAATGGTTCTTGAAGATCACAGATTACGCAGAAGAATTATTAGAAAACTTGGATAAAATAGATTGGCCTCAAAAAACCAAGTTGATGCAAAAAAATTGGATTGGTAAAAGTCAAGGTGCGGAAATCGATTTTAAAATAGAAGGTACGGATAAATCTTTTACGGTTTTTACAACCAGACCGGATACACTTTATGGGGTTACTTATTGTGTGCTTGCACCAGAGTTATCATTGGTTAAAGAAATTACAACCGAAGAAAACAAAAAAGTTGTTGAAGAATATATCGAAAGATGTCGCTCTTTATCCGAGATAGAACGAACAAGCACAACTCGCGAAAAGACCGGTGTTCCAACAGGCGCTTTTGCCGTTAATCCGGTAAATGGTGAAAAAGTGCCGATATTAATTGCAGATTACGCTTTGGCTACATACGGAACCGGCTGTGTAATGGCAGTGCCCGCACACGATGAACGTGATTTTGAATTTGCAACCAAAATGAATTTGCCAATTAGAAAAGTGATTCTGGAAGAAGGAAAAAATGCTGATGATAAATTGGAAGCTGCTTTTACCGAGATTGGTACAATGATTAATTCCGATATTTTTAATGGAGTGAAATCTGACATCGGAAAAGAAAAGATTATTGAGTATCTCGAAGAAAATAATTATGGAAGAAGAAAAATAAATTATCGTTTACACGATTGGTTGATTTCACGTCAACGATATTGGGGAACACCTATTCCGATAGTATATTGTTCAAAATGCGGCGAGGTTGCCGTACCTGAAAATCAATTGCCGGTTGAATTACCTTACAATGTTAAATTTAAATCCGATGGCAAATCTCCATTGGCACAATGCGAAGAATTTATTAATACCAAATGTCCGAAGTGCGGAGGTAATGCCAAACGCGAACCTGATACTATGGATACATTTGTTGATTCAAGTTGGTATTACCTAAGATATTTAAATCCGAAATTCTCTGACGGGATGTTTAATAAAGGTTTGGCAAATAGTTGGACGCCTGTTGATATGTATGTAGGCGGAGCCGAGCATGCAACTATGCATTTACTTTATGCCAGATTTGTGCATAAATTTTTGCGTGATATTAAATTGGTAAATAGCGATGAGCCTTTTACAAAATTGATTCATCAAGGAACAATTACAAATGAAGGCGCAAAAATGTCTAAATCGAAAGGTAATGTGGTTAATCCAGATTTATTTATTTCGGAGTATGGCTCGGACGTTTTTAGGATGTACTTAATGTTTATGGGGCCTTACGAAATGGGAGGCGATTGGAACGATAAAGGAATTGTTGGAGTTGATAGATTTGTTCAACGGGTTTATACATTATTTGAAGAGAATAAAAATATTGCTGCAAACAATCCTTCAGCGGAAAAATATAATTTAGGCGATTTATCTAAGGAAGAAAAAATTCTATATCAAAAAATAAATAGAACAATTAAAAAATATTCAGAAGAAATAGAAAATTTTAGATTTAATACTGCAGTAGCGGCTTTAATGGAATTATTAAATGATGTTCTAAAAAATATTAAATCGTTAAAAGAAGATTTAAAAACTTATGTTTTAGAAAGATTTGCTTGGATGCTTTCTCCAATTGCCCCACATTTGGGAGAAGAATGTTGGCAACTGTTAGGGTTTGAAAATTCAATTTTTGAATTACCCAAAATTTTTCAAAGTGATGAAACTGCACTGGCAATTAACGAAGTTACTATTGCCGTGCAAATTATGGGAAAAGTTAGAGCAACAGTAAATGTTCCTTTTAATGCTAAGCAGGAAGTAGTTCGCGAAAGAGTAATGGAACAAAAAAATGTTCAACAACATTTAGATGGAAAAAGAATAATTAAAGAAATTTATGTTCCGAATAAGATTTATAATTTTGTTGCAAAATAAATCTATGAAAAGGTAATTTTATTAATGTGTCTAGATTAAAAAGTTTGAGGAAAAAATGTTAGATATAAAACTAATCCGAGAAAATCCGGAGTTTGTAAAAAAAGGTATCGAAAATAAAAATGAAAAAAATACTATCGATGAAATTTTGAAAGTAGATTCGGAAAGAAGAAAAATCGTTTCTCAGACTGAAGAATTAAAATCTGAATTAAATAAAACTTCAAAACAAATCGGTCAGCTTAAAAGAGAAGGGAAAGACACTTCCGAAATACAAAGTAAAATGAAGGAACTATCTAGCACCATAAAATCTTACGATGAAAAAGTTAGAGAAGTAGACCTCAAGTTGAAAGAGTTAATGTTATGGGTACCCAATTTACCACATGAGTCGGTGCCGATAGGAAAAACTTCCGAGGATAATGTAGAATCCAGGAAATGGTTGCCCGAAGGTTTTAATTTCGAAAATAAATTTAATGTGCTTGATCATAATGAATTAGGTAAAAAATTAGGAATTCTCGATTTTGAAAGAGGAGCTAAAATTACGGGTTCCGGATTTCCTGTTTATGTTGGAAAAGGTGCAACTTTGGAAAGAGCTTTAATAAATTTTATGCTTGATATGCACATCAACGAACATGGTTATAAAGAAATAATACCGCCGTTATTGGTGAATTCAGATTCAATGTATGGGACGGGGCAATTACCAAAGATGGCCGAAGATATGTATTATTGTGAAAAGGATAATTTGTATCCGATTCCAACGGCAGAAGTTCCCATTACAAATTTACATCGTTCCGAATCTTTACCCGAAGAAAATTTAACAATAAAATATGTAGGCTATACTGCTTGTTTCAGGCGCGAAGCCGGTTCCTATGGGAAAGAAAGTAAAGGATTTTTAAGAGTACATCAGTTTAATAAAGTTGAGATGGTAAAATTTTCTAAGCCGGAAAATTCTTATATGGAATTAGAAGGTTTGGTAAATGATGCCGAGGATATTTTAAAGGCTCTTAAAATCCCATATCGTATTTTAACGTTATGTACAGGCGATTTAAGTTTTTCAGCTGCAAAATGTTACGATATCGAAACATGGTCGCCTGCCGAAAATAAATGGCTCGAAGCTTCATCCTGTTCAAACTTTGAGGATTTTCAGGCACGAAGAGCTAATATTAGATTTAAAAGAAAGGACGCAAAGAAACCGGAATATGTACATACGCTAAATGGTTCCGGGTTGGCTACAAGCCGATTAATGGTTTCGATTTTAGAAAATTATCAATTGCCCGATGGCAAAATAAAGGTTCCTGAAGTTTTACAAAAATATACCGGATTTGAAATTATTGAATAAAAAGAAAGAGCGAGTTTGAGAAATCTTTCAACATTAAATAAATATTTTAGGAAAAATAAAAAGAAGCTGTTTCTCGGCTTCTTTTTCATTTTGGTTTCAGACTTGGCGCAAGTTCTAATCCCAATTTTTTTAAAGAACGGAATTGATGCATTAAAAAATAATTTTAATACTGAGCAATTAATTTCCAATGCTATTTATATTGTAGCTGCTGCTGCGGTTAGTGGGGTTTTTAGATTTTCAATTCGCGAAACAATTATTGTTGTATCCAGAGAAATAGAGTATGATTTGCTAAATGATTTTTGGAAACATATTCAGAAGCTTCCGTTTAATTTTTTTAAAACACATTCAACCGGCGAAATGATGGCTTTGGGAACTAATGATATTAGTGCAGTGCGAATGTACTTGGGTCCTGCTGTAATGTATTCTGTAGATACCATCATTAAATTTATATTAATAATCGGTGTTTTGTTTTCAATTAATTGGCAACTTACTCTTTATATTTTATTGCCTTTGCCAATATCATCATTTTTAGTTTACTGGATCAGTAAAAAAGTACATAAAAAATTTACGTTGATTCAGGAAAAGTTTGCCGAATTAACTACAAAAGCTCAAGAAGTATTTGATGGTATTCGAGTAGTGAAATCTTATACTCGTGAAGATTATGAAAATAAACAATTTGAAAAATTGAGTGATGAGTATTTAAACAGAAATTTGGAAATGGCAAAGGTAAGAGCACTATTTATGCCGGTTCTTTTCCTATTTGTTGGTATTACTTTAATTATTGTAATTTGGGTTGGTGGTTACAAAGTAATTAATAATAATTTAACAATTGGCGAGTTAACTGCATTTGTTGTTTACTTGGGGTTGCTTACTTGGCCAATGATTGCTTTCGGTTGGGTTGCGAATATAATTCAACAAGCTGAGGCCAGCATGAAACGTTTGAACAATATTTTCAAAGAAAAAACAGAATCACAAAGTGATGATGAGTTTCGGAATTTTTCTGAAAATAGAAAGTTTACCATAAAAAGTTTAGAGTTTAGAAATATAAGCTTAAAATATTCAAACTCGAAAAAAATGATATTAAAAAATATAAATTTCAAGGTTTCAAAAAATGAAGTGCTTGCAATTGTAGGGCACACGGGTTCGGGAAAGACTTCAATAATTAATTTGATACCCAGATTGTTTGATGCAACCGAAGGCGAGGTTTTAATTAATGATAAAGACATAAAAAAATATCCAATAGCGCTTTTGCGTAAATCAATTGGCATTGCAACGCAGGAATCATTTTTGTTTAGTGATACGATTAAAAATAATTTATTATTTGGAGTTGATAGTCAGGATGAAAATTTAATTGACAAATTAAGCAAAATCTCACGATTAAAAAATGATATAACTCAATTTCCGGAAGAATATGAAACGGTGTTGGGTGAACGTGGTATTACAATGTCGGGCGGACAAAAACAAAGAACAGCAATTGCACGGGCACTTGCAATAAATCCTGAGATTTTGATTTTGGATGATGCTTTTTCGGCTGTGGATACACAAACGGAAGAGGAAATATTAAATGAATTGAAATCGAATTTTAAAAACAGAATCTCATTAATTATTAGTCATAGAATATCTACAGTAAAGCATGCTGATAAAATTATTGTTATTAAAGATGGTACTATCTTAGAAAGTGGTACCCATGAAGAGTTATTAAAACTTGCGGGTATTTATGCAAATCTACATCATAAACAATTGTTAGAGGAAGAATTGAAGGGTATGAGCTAATGAAATCTTCTTTTGGTGATGAAATAGCAGGAAAAGGATATGATTCAAGGCTTATGCGCCGATTGTTAAAGTATATCAAACCGCATAAAAAATTGATTGCTTTTGCCATTCTTTTAAATATTCTTTTTGCGCTTTTAAGTTCAGTTCGTCCTTATTTAACCAAAGTTGCAATTGATGATTATATTTCAACCTCAAATTATAAAGGGCTTATTACCATAACAATTATACTTTTTGCTACTTTAATATTGCAGGCAGTTATACAGTATGTAATTACTTATTCTACACAGTATATGGGTCAAAGTATAATTTATAAAATACGCACAGAAGTTTTTAGGCATATTCAAAAATTGTCATTAAAATATTTTGACAAAACTCCTGTAGGAAAAAATGTTACTAGAGTTACGAACGACGTTGAAGCATTGAATCAAATGTTTTCGGCCGGAATTGTGAATATATTTAGCGATGTTTTTATTATTGTTTCAATTATAGTATTTATGTTCTACATGTCTTGGAATTTGTCGCTTATAACTTTATCTGTATTACCAATTTTAATTTATGCTACATTCTTGTTTCGGAAGAAAGCAAGAGAGGCTTACCGAAAAGTACGCAAGCAGGTTAGTAGATTAAATTCTTTTATGCAGGAACATATTTCAGGAATGCACATAGTAAAGTTATTTAATCGTGAAAAAAAAGAACAAAAAAAGTTTTCGGAAATAAATAAAGCCTATCGTCAGGCAAATATTGAATCAATTTTTTACTATGCAATTTTCTACCCTACTGTTGAATTTTTAAGTTCAATTGCAGTTGCTCTTATAATATGGTATGGCGGCGGCAAAGTGATTGATGGGGTAATGACAATTGGAGTTTTATTTGCGTTTGTTCAATATACGGAAATGTTTTTTAGGCCTATCCGAGATTTATCGGAAAAATATAATGTATTGCAAACGGCAATGGCTGCCAGCGAAAGAATATTTTCTGTATTGGATAATCAAACAATTTTACACGAGAATAAAAAACCGATTGATTTAGAAAATGTAAAAGGTAAAATTGAATTTGAAAATGTTTCTTTTGCATATAATGATAAAGATTTTGTTTTGAAAAATATATCGTTCAAAATTTGTCCCGGAGAAACTGTAGCGATTGTTGGTGCAACCGGAGCTGGAAAAACGAGTATAATAAATTTGTTAAACAGATTTTACGATATCCAAGATGGGAAAATATTAATTGATAATATTGACATAACCAAACTTCCGAAAAAAAAATTACGGAAATCAATTGCTACTGTTTTGCAGGATGTTTACCTTTTTTCAGGTACAATAAAATCAAATATTTCTTTGGGAGATGAAAGCATTTCCGATTTCAAAGTCAGAGAGGTGATAAAAATAGTTGGTTTGGATAAATTTATTGAAAATCTTAACGACGGAATTGATACTCAGGTTAGAGAAAAAGGAGCTACTTTAAGTCTTGGTCAAAAGCAATTAATATCTTTTGCCAGAGCGCTTGCATTTAACCCCGATATACTTATTTTAGATGAAGCAACCTCAAATGTAGATACTGATACGGAGATATTAATTCAAAAAGCAATAGAAAAACTGCTTGAAAATAGAACCTCTATCGTAATTGCTCACAGGCTATCTACCGTTAAAAAGGCAAATAAAATAATTGTTTTGCATAAAGGCGAGATAAAAGAAATTGGAAATCATAATGAATTACTGAAGAACAGAGGAATTTATTACAGATTATATCAGCTGCAATACAAAGAACAAGAAATAAATATTCAAGATTAAATTTTAAGTGATTAAATTTTTTAAGATTAAATAAATTGGAGTTTTAAAATTGAATGCTCATAAGCCGTTAATAACAATTGATCGGCATATTTTGGAAGGAGAAAAAAAACACCCCGAAGCAACGGGCGAATTATCTTCGATTCTTACAAATATTGCCTTAGCTGCAAAAGTAATTTCACTTGAAGTAAATAAAGCCGGTTTGGTTGACATATTAGGTTATACCGGCGACAAAAATGTTCAAGGCGAATTGGTAAAAAAATTGGATGTGTATGCCCATAATGTTTTATTAACCACACTTGATTATTTTGGGTTAATAGCCGCAATAGTTTCTGAAGAAGACGAGGATGTAATTAAAATGCCCTCGGGCCATCATCAGGGCAAGTATATTGTTTTATTTGACCCTTTAGATGGTTCATCGAATATTGATGTGAATGTTAGCATCGGAACAATATTTTCTATTTATAAAAGACATCCGGAAAATAACGGTAATGATATTTCCGATTGTTTGCAGAAAGGAGCCGAGCAAGTAGCAGCCGGTTATGTTCTTTACGGCTCAAGTACGATATTTGTTTATACTACAGGCGAAGGTGTTTTCGGGTTTACGCTTGATCCGGCCGTTGGCGAGTTTTTATTATCGCATCCAAACATCAAGATACCTAATGAAGGGAGAATTTATAGTTTAAATGAAGGTAATTATAAATATTGGAATCCGGGATTAAAAAAATATATAAAATATTTACAAGATGCTGTTGATAGGAAGGAAGAACCATATACGGCTCGTTATATAGGTTCAATGGTTGCCGATATACATCGTAATTTGATTTACGGAGGGATCTTTATTTATCCGGCCGATAGAAGAAGACCTAAAGGTAAATTAAGATTAATGTACGAATGTAATCCAATGGCATTTATTGTTGAATCTGCAGGTGGTAAAGCCAGTACCGGCAGAAAAAGAATTTTAGATATTCAACCGAAAAAATTGCACGAAAGATCTCCTATATATATTGGAAGTGCACCAATGGTTGATCAAGTATGTAAATTTATTGAAGAAGAAGAAAAAACTAACTAATTGATATGGCAAAAAAGAAAATTGAATTGCAAAAATTTAAAAAAGTATTGATTATTCGCCTAAGTTCATTAGGAGATGTAATTTTAACTTCGCCTGTTATTAGGGCACTAAAGAATATAAATCCGGAAATAAAAATTGATTTTTTAGTTAAGCCCAATTTTGTTGATGCAATTAAATATAATTCAAACTTGAATAAAATATTTCAATATTCAACTAAAAAGGATAATAGCGAAAAATTAATTCAGATATTGCGCGAAAACAACTACGATTTGATTTTAGATTTGCAAAATAACAAGAGAAGTAAAAGAATAACTTCAAAATTAAAAAGAAAAAAAATAGTTTATAAAAAACACTCCTTAAAAAGGTTTTTATTCGTTCATTTTAATTTTAAGAAATTAAATCCATTAAAAAGCGTTCCCGAAAAATATGTAGAAGCCATAGCCGAATTAAAATTAGATGAAAAAGGTGCAGAACTTTTTCTGCCGGGCAATATTAAATCCGCAGTAAAAGATGATTGCAAATATGTTGGTTTTGCTCCCGGGTCAATGCATATTACAAAAATGTGGCCTATTGATTATTACATTGAATTGGGAAATAGATTAGCCGAGCAAGGATACAGAGTGTTATTGTTTGGTGGGAAAGATGATATCATTGTTTGCAAATATCTTTCCATATATATAAAGAATTCAATTAATTTGGCAACCAATAATCAATTGTTAAAAATGGCACCCACAATGAAGCAATGTGATTTTATGGTTTGTAACGATGCGGGGCTGATGCATGCGGCAACTGCTTTGAATGTGCCTGTTGTTGTTATTTTTGGTTCAACTGTTAAGGAATTTGGATTTGCACCTTACAAAGCAAAGCACTTGATTATTGAAAACAATGAGTTGAAATGCCGTCCTTGTTCGCATATTGGTAAGGACTCTTGCCCGAAAAGACATTTCAAATGTATGAAAAGTCTAACGCCGGAAATTGTTATTAGAGAAATAAATAAATTCTTAAGAGATGAGATTAATGTTGAAACTACTATATAACACTGTTGTACTTAGTTTGTTAAAATTCTTTTTTTCAATTGTCGGACTGATAAATCCTAAAGTAAAAAAAGGATTGAAAGATAGAAAAAAATTATTTGAAAATTTAATTATTGATTTGGCGGATATTGATAGAAGTAAGAAAATGATTTGGATTCATTCGGCTTCAATGGGTGAATTTGAACAGGCAAAGCCAATTATTGAGTTACTAAAAAAAAATATGGATGTAAATATTGTTGCATCGTTTTTCTCGCCATCAGGCTATATTAATTCCAAAAACTATCCGAAAGTGAATGCGGTTACTTATATTCCGTTTGATACCACACAAAATGCAAAGCGTTTTTTAAGTTTAATTTGCCCTGATATTGCAATTATGATGAGGTATGATATTTGGCCAAATCATATTTTTGAACTGCACAGAAAAAATATTCCTACCCTAATAGTGGATGCCACAATGAAGGAAAATACTTTAAGAGCTTTGCCCGTAATCCGCTCTTTTCATAGGCTTATATATGCTTCGGTTACTAAGATTTTAACTATTTCGGAAAAGGATACTGAAAATTTCGGATTATTTAATATCAGTGGCGCAAGAATAGAAACTGTTGGTGATACACGCTTTGATCGGGTCTCTAATAAAAGCAAAACTGTTTCAAGCAAGAGATTGTTTGTTGAAGGAATGTTTAATGGCAAAAAGGTTTTTGTTATCGGGTCTTCGTGGGAAGCTGATGAACATGTTTTAATTCCGGCTTTCTTAAAACTTTTAGAGAGGGATAAAGATGTTGTTGTAATTCTTGTACCCCATGAACCTACTATAAACAGACTGGAAAATTTAGAAAATAAATTAAACAGAAGCTTTAACACCATACGCTTTTCATACATGAATAGTTATAATAATGAGCGAATAATATTAGTTGATTCTATTGGTATTTTACTTACCTTATACTATTATGCCGATTTGGCTTATGTGGGAGGTAGTTTTAAACAAGGAATACATAATGTTCTGGAACCCGCAATTTATGGGGTGCCTGTTATTTACGGACCAAAAATTGAAAATTCGCAAGAGGCAATTGCTTTGTCTGAAGATGAAGGCGGTTTCATAGTTCACAATAAAAAACAAGCCTATAGAATAATTCGCAAGTTATTTAGCGATGAAAACTTTAGAAAAAGAACAGGTGGAAAAGCCAAGGAATTTGTTATCTCGAAAACAGGTGCTTCCGAAAAAATCTATTCTAAAATTAAAAGTTACACATAAGAATAAGCTACACATAAAAAAAAGTGGGCTATAGCCCACTCTAAAAAAATAAAAAGAGATGTTCAAATGAGATTAACCAAATTACGGGGGAAGTAATTTGGGCTATATATTTTTCAATATACTTGTATGAACATTTTGAATATTTAAAATTATAAATTAATTTTAAATTATACAAGGAAAAATATCTCGATAAAATTATACTTAATAAATCCGAATCGGCGATTTCATTAAAATAGAATAGACGCTTTAATGTTTAATGAAAAACCAATATCTTCTAAAGGATAATTAAACAGGATTAGTAAGAATGATGGATATCAGCAATATAATTGAAGCACTACCAATTGGGATAATTTCATTTGATGGGAATGGCATAATCAATAATGTGAATTCTAATCTTTTCAAATTCAATTTAATTAAAGAATATAATAATGGAAATATTCTAGGGGCTAATATTTTTGAAATAGATTTATTTGAAGATTTTAACCTTTCAATAGAATTGCAAAAAATTAAGAGCGGATTTAGCTTCGAAAAAACGGTAAAAAGATTTCAAACATTAAGTGGAGATGAAATAAGTATAATTGTAAAAGGGGCAGCGCTTATTGAAGAAGGAAAAATAGCCGGAGGTATTCTATTAATTGAAGACATGCAAACCGAAGGTGAATTGCATCACTATAAAGTCTTTTCGGATGAATATTTTGCTACTGCGCTGAAAGAATTTTGTGATTATTTTCTGATTGCTGATTCTTCAGGATTAATCAAATATATTCCCGAACGGTTTTCATTGAAAAAAATTAAATTTTTAATCCAAAAACAAATGAAAATTAATGAACTGTTTTCAACAAACATTTCAAATGAGATTGATGAAATTTTCGGTAGATTAAAAGTTAGTGATACAAAAATTGTAAAGGAATTTTTGCTAAATAATGTGAGTGAGGAAATCAATCTTAAATTAACATTTATAAAATTATTTGGTAATAGTGTTGCTGAAAATTTCGTTTTGATTTTGTTCAATGAAATGAAAGTTGAGAAAAAAGATCTTAACAATCGAAATGAAATTGATGTGCCGGGTGATGAAAAATTGAAGATGCTGGAAACGGAAATCGAGGAATTAAGATCATATGAATCGATAATCACCAGTATTGTTACTGCTGTTTTCAAGATTGATACTAATTTGGAAATATGTTTTTGGAATCGTGGAGCAGAAAAAATATTCGAATACTCGCGAAGTGAAATTTTCGGAAAGAAAATTTCACGAATATTACAAGGATTTACAGCTGAATTCATTGAAAATTTAAAAACTGAATTACAAAATGAGGAAAGTTTTAAAACCGAAATTAAATTATCGTCATCAGATAAAAAAATCAAATATATTGAGCTTACAATATTTAAGGTTAAAGAATCGGATGAAATTATATTCTTATGCAATGATGTTACCGATCGGAAGATAAATGAGAACCAATTAAGAAAATCAGAGGAATTATTTAGAAGCATCGTTACCAATTCGACCGAATACATATGTATTCTTAATTTGGATGGTTCCTTTAGCTATATTAATCCGGCATTGAAAAATTTTCTGCAACTGGAAGAAACCGAAATAGAGAAATTGAATTTTATTGATCTAATTGAACCGGAATTCAAAACCGAAAATGATTTAACTTTCGGGAAACTATATTCCGACAAAAAAATATGTTCCGAAATTCCACTGGTAAATAAAGAAAATTCAAAAATAATAGTGCAGGCAAGCATAAATCAAATATTAGATTTTAACAATCGACCTTTATCCTATAATTTGATTTTATCTGATATCACGGAAAAAAAGGAGAATGAAAATCGTTTGCTTTTGTCACAATCAATAATTGAAACATCGATAGACGGAATATTACTTCAAACGCAAAATAAATTAATATTCGCAAATAAATCGTTAGCCAAGATATTTGGATACGATGCAGTTGATGAGATCAAAAAAAAGAATTTGCTTGATTTTGTTTCACCCAAAAGCAGGGTAAAAGTTTCAAAAATTTATAAAGAAATACTTCAAGGTAATTCAAAATCAGTAGTCTACGATTTTATCGGTAAACGAAAAGATAATACCGAGATGTTTTTGGAGGCTTCTGTATCAACATATATTTCGGATGGTGAAACTTTTATTGTGTCGATATTCAGAGATATTTCAGGGCAGCGCGAAGCACAGGCGGCGTTGGCAATTTCAGAAGAGAGATATCGGAGCATAACCGAAAATATTGATGAATTTATTTGGACTTCGGAAATTGTGGATGGTAAACTTAAAATGTTTTTTGTAACACCGGCGGTTAAAAAAATAACGGGCTACACTACTGAAGAATTTATTTCTGATCAACGACTTTGGCTGCGTATTGTACACCCGAACGATAGCAAGGATTTGTTCAAGAGATTAAAAAGATTGTATAGGAATTCGTTAAAAAATTCGGATGAATTTGATTATAGGATTATAAATTCCGAAGGGAATGTTGTTTGGATTCAAAATAAAATAACTATCAAAAGGAACGCTGTTGGGAAAATAGTGAATGTTTTCGGACTGGTTAGTGATATTACTCCTCGCAAGCGTGCCGAAGCAGAATTACAAAAATTTAATGAAAATTTGAAAAATCTAAATGAAACAAAAGATAGGTTTTTATCAATAATTTCACATGATTTAAGAACACCGTTCAGTTCAATTTTGGGGTTTACTGATATTTTGTTAAGTGATGATTCTTTAGAAGCCGATAAACAAAGGGAGTATATTAAATTTATTCAAGAATCTTCGCGCAATATGCTTTCTTTGGTTAATTCACTTTTAGATTGGACAAGATTGCAAACCGGTAGAATTAAATTTTCTCCTGAAAAAATTAATGCAAAAATTCTAGTTGGAAAAATTCTTCAGATGTTAACCGGTACAGCTATTCAAAAGGAACTTAATTTGGTTAATCGAATTGAAGAAGATTTAATTATCTTTGCTGATCAGAATCTCATTATGCAGCTGATTAGTAATTTGCTTTCCAATGCGATTAAATTTACGGCCAAAGGGGGCGAAATTTCAGTGAGAGCAATTCCTAAAATAGATAAGGGAGTAGTTGAATTTAAAATATCGGATACCGGTACGGGTATTAAAGAAGAAGACTTGCCAAAATTGTTTAATGTTGATACAAAATTTACATTAAAAGGTACTGAGGGTGAACAGGGAAGTGGTCTGGGATTATCTCTATGCAAAGATATTGTTGAAAAGCATAACGGTAAGATTTGGGTTGAAAGTCAATTGGGTAAAGGTTCTGATTTTTATTTTACAATACCGGTATCGTCTCAAAATATTTTGTTAATTGAATCCGGAACTACCGATAGAATTCTTTATAAAAAATTGATTAAGAATATTTTGCCCGATTATGATGTGATATCGGTTAATAATTTTGATGAAGCATTTGATACAATCGAAACTAAGCAACCACCACTTATAATTTCTAATCATAAAATTCAACAAAAATCTGCTTACGATTTATTGCAAAAAATTGATGCGAGAATAGAAATGTATTCACCGGGTTTTATATTGCTTTGCGATAGTATTAACAGTTCCGTTTCGGAAGATTTTAAAGAGATTGGAATAGAATATGTTTTTACCAAGCCTGTAAACATTAATTCGTTCAAATTTGCAATTGATGAATCTTTAAAAAAATCATTTTTCAGGAAAAATTAATGTGTAGGTGAATATAAAATAATTCCCGAGGATGGATTTACTGATATTAAATTACTTTTTATTACATAATTATTATCGGAAAAAATTACGCTGGAATGTTTATTGGTAGTTTCAAAATTTGCATTTAATGTTTGATCGGCGTTAATAATAATCAAAAGTTCTTCATTCTTATTTCGGATTGTGAATTTTAAAATAAAATCGGAGTAGATTACGTTGTTAAATTTCACGTCAACATTTTCGTAAATAAAAAAGCGAAAATATTTTTTCCGAAAAGAAATTAATTTTTTGTAAAAGTTAAATAATTCAGTATTAATATTTTTATGGTTAAAATTTATATAATTTGTTTCATTATCCTTTTCGTAACTATTAGCATCAAGCTCATTAACATTTGGATCGTTAACTTCATTTTGTTTTGTAATTATTTTTGTGTGCCCGAATTCTTGTCCTTCGTGAATCATTGGAATACCAAAAGAGGTGAATAAAATAAAAGCAGCAAGCTTGTTTATTTGTAATTGTTCGGTGTTTAGTTGTACGAATTTATCCGGATTCGTGATTTTTTTCGAAATCAAACTGTTATTTAAAGATATACGAATAAAATCGGCAAGAGTAAAGCCGTCATGCGATTCAAGATAATTTATCGAATGAATTGGCTTTTCGAACAAACCGAAATCGTTGCAGTGTATGGTGCCAAGTAATAGTTTTTTGATTTCACATTCTGGCAATCTCCCGAAATTTTTTCCAAAAATGAAACCCGGGTTGTTTGTTGGATTTTCACCCTTTATAGTGTTTCGGAATTTATCGTTCCACGATGACCATCCCATTTTTGAAAATCTTTTCGGATTATATCCGCCACCCCATGGTTCGGCTATAAGAATTACGTTCGGATTAATTTCTTTGGCTAATTTCGTAATTTCTTCTAAAGTTATTTGATCGATTAAATTAGCAAGGTCAAATCTAAATCCGTCAATATGATATTCAAGCATCCAGTATTTAATGCTATCCAATATCAATTTCCTAACGGTAGGATTTTCGGTTTTTAAATCATTGCCGCATAAACTCTCGGAGGTTAAAATGCCATTTCTATCGTGCCGAAAATAATAACTTTTGTCAATTTGTTTTAGTCCGCCAACTTCATATTCGGAGGCATGATTAAATACAACATCAAGTATTACGGCAATTTTATTTTTGTGTAATTCTTTAATCACTGTTTTAAATTCATTTACTTGTTTGCCTGTTGTTCCTATCCATTTTTTTGTTTCGGAGGAATTTGGTTTTCGAGGATGTGCTTCGGAATAAAAGGCGGTTGGGGCAAAATAGCCAGCAGTCATATATCCCCAATGATTTATTTCATAAGGATTCCAAGAGTTGGTTACCGATTTATATTCCTTTAGAAATGGAGATTCATAATATGCAAATTCAAAAATTGGGAGAAACTCAATTGCGTTAATACCCAGAGATTTTAAGTGATTAATTCCTCCCTTGGCGGAATCAATAAATCCCAAGTAGGTACCGGGTAATCTTGATTCTGAACTTGAATGTGCCGTTAGATCTTTTAAATGTGCTTCATATATTACTAGTTTTTCATGGTCTATTGTGAGAAAGGTATCATCTTCCCAGTTGAAATCCGAATTAAGTATAACTGATTTTCGTGGATTAAAATAATCGGTAAAAGTTGTAAGAGCCTTTGAATATGGATCGGGAATATCGGGCAAGTTGTCGAAATTTTCGTATTCCGAGTGTTGAACTTTAAAAGAATAGAAATTGTAATTGTTAAATTTTTCTAAATAAATTTTTTCTAGAATCCATTTGTCGCCTTTTTTAAGCAAATCTAATGTTTCTGTAGGTTTGTTTTCATTTGCCTTTTTGTAAAAACAAATTTTAACTCTTAATGCAGTAGGGGCATATATTTCTATTGTTTTATTAATCATACAAAAATTTAATGAGAAAAAAATTATACTCCAAAAATATTTATTGCTAAAATTTTATTTAAATGTTAAATTAATTAATATATGTGGGATAATTATGAGTAATTATGAAAAAACATTCAAGGGTTGCATTTGTTTTCCTAATTCTTTTTCTATTTTCAATTTCTTTGGCTCAAGGTAAGAACGGTATTTTACGTGGTAGAGTATCGGATAAATCAAACGGCGAAGTTTTAGCATTTGCTAATGTTTATGTTAAAGAATTGAAAAGCGGAACTACAACTGATATTAACGGTTATTTTTTATTGCAAGGATTACCGTCAAATAAAAAGTTAACGGTTGTAATTTCTTATTTGGGATATAAAGAAGAAGAGATTAGAGTTAAATTAATTTCAGGCAAAGTGGTTCATTTAAATATTGAACTTAGTCCTGCCGGAATTAGATTACAGACAATTGAAAAAATTGGTCATAGGGTATCGAAATCTAATGCAACAGACATAGGTCTTCAGAGATTATCCATCAGAGAAATTAAGCAAATGCCGAGAGGTGTTGAGGCAGATGTGTTTCGTTCATTACAGTATTCTGCCGGGGTTCAAGTTACCGGCGATATGTCTGTCAAGTATTATGTTCGAGGAAGTTCAGGCGATCAGAATTTAATTTTACTAAACGGAATTACTTTATATAATCCGTTTCATGCATTGGGGATTTTTAGCGCAATTGATCCTGAAATAATCAACAATATGGAATTTTTTAAAGGTGGATTTACGGCGGAATTCGGGGGAAGGCTTGCGTCGGTTTTAAATATTAAAACATTAGACGGTAATTCAAAGCGATATTCAATTGCTGTTGGTGGAAGCTATTTAACGGCCAAAGGATTGCTACAAGGTCCTTTTATTGGTGGAACGGCAATATTCTCGTTTAGAAAAAGCACCGAAACCAAAATACTCGAAAAGTTTACAAACGGAAAATCGCTGCCAATTGATTTTTATGATTATTCGTTTAAAGTAAATTATAGTGATATTTTTGGAGTTTCGGGTAGTAAGATTAGTTTATTCGGCTTTTTCAGTAAGGATAATTTAAAATATTCCGATCCGTTACGTGAATCATATTTCTGGAAAAATAATTGTTTCGGAGTTGAATGGTTGCAATTAGGCGATAGCCCGCTGTTTTTCAAAATGAATTTATCGTATTCGAATTTTGAGGCGGCACTTAATCCGGGTTTAAGTAAAATAAAACCGAAGAGTAACGCAGTTACTGATATTACTGTAGATTCAAAGTTTATTTACGTTTATTCCTCCAAGAATGAATTGTCAATTGGTATTAAGATTAAAGACGTGAAAACTGATTTATATTTGCAAAACGGGAATGGTGTGGTAACCGATTTAGGATTAAATGGAACAAGTATATCGGTTTATTCTAAGTTCAAACTTTTAAGCAACGAAAATTTTGGACTTGATCTTGGTTTGCGGGCTAATTTAACCAGAATGCAAAAAAGAAGTGAATCCGGAAATATTTTGGAACCGAGAATTTCATTAACTTATAAGATTTTCCCAACAATGAAGATAAAAGGTGCTTGGGGAATTTATCAGCAGGAAATGGCGACAGTTGAAAATGAAAATGATATTATTTCTTTATTTGAACCTTGGGTTATAATTCCTTCTAATATTCCAATTGCAAGTTCAAGGCACTTTATTGGTGGTATTGAATGGAATATTACGGAAAAATGGCAATTAATAAGCGAAGCATATTTCAAAAAAACAATAAATATTGCGGCCAATAATTATAAAAAGATTTTGCCTTCGGATCCTGATTTCGTCCCGGGCGAATTGGAAGCATATGGTTTTGAAAATAAACTGCAGTATGTTGATAATATTTTTAATTTTTCTGCTTCTTATACATTTAGTAATGTATATAAGACAGTAGATAATTGGGTTTATTATCCGGGCTATGATAGCAGACATATGATTAACTCCAATTTAGATGTTAATGTTGGGAAAGGATGGAACGTTAGTTTGTTTTTTATTTACAGAAGCGGTTTACCGTTTACAAAAACCAGCGGGTATTTTAATAAATTGGATTTTATTAGCCCGTTTTTTGATAATCGTAATTTAATGTTGTCAAAGTTTCCATTGTTACAAGATAGAAATTCTTCGCGGTTGCCCGATTATCATCGCTTGGATTTTAATCTGACAAAAAAAATTGATTTTAAACATTTAAAAATGGAAATGTCATTTAGTGTTCTAAATATATATAACAGAAAGAATATTTTTTATTTTGAAAAGAAAACAGGAAATAGAGTTAACATGTTGCCGCTTTTACTAACAGGAACATTAAAGGTGAGATATGAATTTTAATCAAATAAATAAAAAAACAATTATTGTATTTGTTTTGCTTTTCTTATACTTAGTTGCTTGTGATTCTAGTATAGAAATAGAAGGTGATTTGAAAAGAATTTATTCGGTAGGGTGTATTCTGAATAATCAAGATTCTATTCAAACTATTTTTTTAAGTAAAAGTTATAATAGTTCAAATACAGTTGATACACTAATCGAAGAGCCGCAAATAAGAGTGTGGTATAAAGATAGTGTGGTCTTTTTCAAAAAAGCTTTACATGCGGGCGGATATAAATACATTGCAAAGTTTGATGTTTTGCCGGATACCAAATATGAGTTGGAAATAATTACACCGGACAATAAAAAAATTACTGCAAAAACCTATTCGCCTCCTTCTCTTAAAATAATTCCTGATTCATATGATTATATAATACCTATGAATGATGAAGATAAAAATTTTAAAGATGAAATAGTATTTAAATGGGAATCAGCAGAAAATAATTACTTTTTATATTATCCACTTGCAATAATAAGATATAAATTGTTAAACGATAATACTGACAAGGTTTATAAACTTGTATTACCTCAAGAAATTCGAAAGGTAGATAATAAAGAGTTTGAAGTTTATACTACTCCGCAATATAGCACTATTTATAAATCGAATATTAAAGTTTTATTGCGAACACTTAAAAAATTATATGATGAGAATAATTTTAAAGATATAAAATTGTTATCGTATAATTTTTTATTGATTAATTATGATCAGCATTTATCCAATTATTTTAATTCAACTTATATATTTAAAGATTCTTATTCTGTTTCTCTTGAATATATTGATTACGGGAATGTCAATAATGCAAAAGGTGTATTTTCTACGGCTTTTGCATTCAATAAATTTCTTCTTTTTTCGAAAAAATATTTTGCGGATTTAGGGTTTGAAATTAATTGAGGGGTTTAGAATGAAAAGTTTATTGATGTTAGTTTTTATTATATTTTTAATGAGTTGCAGTAAAGAATTATCTGTTTCCGAACCCATGAAAGTTCCTGTTAATTATAAGTTAAGCATTACATCTAATCCAACCAATGCATTAATATTTATAAATGACAAAAATTACGGACAAAGAACACCGGATACAATTGAATTTTTAGATGATTCGTTATATACTTTAAGATTAAGACTTCCTTATTATAATGATTTATCCATTAAAGTTAAACCGGACTCGGATAAAATACCAAATTACACGATTGATTTTTTTAGTTATCCGGAATCTTTTGGAAAAATATATTGTACTTCAAATGTTGAGAATGCGGAGGTTTTTCTAAATGACTCTTCAACAGGATTTAATGCCCCTGTGTTGTTAGAACGTGTTATTCCGGGCAAATATACAATAACTGCAAAAAAAGCGGAACATGTTTCCATAAGTAATGAAATAACGGTTTATAGTTCAAAAAAAACGAGAATAAGATGTAATTTAATAGATACATCGAAATGGGTTGTTTATGGTTATAAGTTTTATCCTATTGAAAGAGCTAAGGCTTTGTCGGTAGGTAAAGATTCTGATAATAATATTTGGGCATATTTTAAGAATATTGGTTTATATAAAATCAAACGAAATAAAATAACTTTTTATGATGATACAAAACTAAATTTTTTACCGTGTGATATTTATGATATAAAATCCGATAGAGTAAATGGAGTTTGGTTTGCAACTTCAAAAGGGATAATTCATTATTATGATAATACATATAAAATATTTAATGAAACAAACTCATTACTTCCAAATACGTATCCGGTAAAAATTGAAATAGATGAAAATAATACATTATATATTCCCACTTCAAAAGGTGTTTTAATTTATAAAAATGGAGTATGGAAAGATATTCCAATATTTAAAGATATTTATATCAGATCAATAGCAAAGTTTCAAAATAAAATAGTTGTTTCCACAAGCGATGCAACATTTCTTTCGGTTGGTGATTTAAATAGCTTTTTATTGATAAATAATAGGGGAGCAACACATGTTAGATTTGATCAAAACGGATCGATGTACATGGCCTTTCCTATGATACTTTCGCCTACAGGAAATGTTATTGAAAAAGCCTCAATTGTTCATTACAGCAACGGGAACTCTGTAAAAGTTATTCAACCTAATGTTGCAAGTGAAATAACAGGTCTTAATATTTTTGGTGAGAATGTTTGTGTTTCTACAACTTCGGGATTGTTTATTTTAAAAAATAATTCTGTAGTAAAAAATTATGATATTACAACAAATTTTCCATCCATTGAATTAAGTGATGCTCAGAAATTGTATGATAATGAATTATGGCTATCAACTTATGATAAAGGTGTTCTTAGGGTTAAAGTGGATAAAATATTATAAAAAAAGGGATGTTAAACATCCCTTTTTACATTTTCTTAAACATTAACTATTAAGCTAAGTGAGTTAACAAGCTCAATAAAATACCCGCTGCAACAGCTGATCCGATTACACCGGAAACATTAGGTGCCATTGCGTGCATAAGCAAATGATTTGACGGATCTTCTTTTAGACCCATATGTTGCACAACTCGTGCACTATCCGGAACGGCAGAAACTCCCGCTGCTCCTAACATCGGATTAATTTTATTATCACCCTTTAAGAAAAGGTTCATAAATTTTGCAAATAAAACACCGCCGGCAGTAGCAATCATAAAAGAAATTGCACCAAGTACAAAAATTAAGATTGATTCTTTAGTTAAAAATTGTGTTGCTTGTGTTGAAGCTCCGACAGTTAAACCAAGAAGAATTGTAACTATATCAATCAATGGTTTTGCAGCTGTGTCTGCAAGCCGTTTTGTAACGCCAGATTCTTTAAGAAGATTTCCGAAGAAAAGCATTC
>CAZCBD010000003.1:0-32212 GCA_964496755.1 uncultured Melioribacteraceae bacterium | reverse complement strand
TAATATTAGCAATTATGAAAAGGAAAAGATTTTAGTTTCAAATCTAACTAAAGAAGAATTATCCGAAATAAAAACCGTTTCAAAAATCTTACCTTTTAAATCGAACAATTATGTTGTAAATGAATTAATTAATTGGGATGATTTTAGAAATGATCCGCTTTTTAAATTGACTTTTCCGAACAGAAAAATGCTTTTGGAAGAACATTTTGATAAAATAGATTATGCTATTAAAAATTCTTCCGAGCAAGAATTAAAAAGCATTGTTAAAGAAATCAGATTGGAATTAAATCCTAATCCGGCAGGGCAAAAGGATAAAAATGTTCCGTACTTTAATGGAAAAAGATTGGAAGGAATACAACATAAATATGATGAAACGGTTTTATTTTTCCCGAAGCATTCGCAATTGTGCCATGCCTTTTGTACTTTTTGTTTTAGATGGTCGCAATTTGTTGGGGATAAGGATTTAAGATTTGCTAATCAGGAAGCAGAAGATTTAGTCAAGTATATTAAAGCAAATCCACAAATAACCGATATACTTTTTACCGGTGGCGACCCCATGGTTATGTCTGCCGAAAAATTCTTAGCTTATATTGATCCGATTTTGAATGCAAATATTCCTCATCTTAAAAGTATTAGGATTGGTTCTAAATCATTGAGTTTTTGGCCATACAGATTTTTGACCGACAAAGATGCAGATGATTTATTGCGAATTTTTGAAAAAATTGTTAATTCAGGTTATCATTTGGCTTTTATGGCTCATTTTAATCATCCGAATGAATTAAAAACAGATGCTGTTAAAAGAGCTATCAAAAGAATTCAAGGTACGGGTGCTGTTATCAGAACTCAATCGCCACTTTTAAAAAATGTTAATGCCAATAGCTCAATTTGGAAAGAAATGTGGGAAAAACAAGTTAATCTTGGTCTGATTCCTTATTATATGTTTGTTGCCAGGAATACAGGTGCTCAAAAATATTTTAGTGTTAAATTAAATAAAGCTTACGAGATTTTTACTGATGCATATCAGCAAGTAAGCGGTCTGACGCGAACCGTCAGAGGGCCAAGTATGTCTGCAACTGAAGGAAAAATTCAGATTATTGGTATTGATAATATTTTGGGACAAAAAGTTTTTATATTAAAATTTTTGCAAGCGAGAAATTCTGATGCTGTAGGAAAACCGTTTTTTGCAAAATACAACCCCGATGCAATTTGGATTGATGATTTGGAACCAGCTTTTGATAGCGACTATTTTTTTAGAGAAAATAGTATGGTAATAAATCAATAACTGGTAATAATCATAAGTTGTTCAACAAATAAAAATCGCTTTTAGTTTAAACTTGAAGCGATTTTTTTTATTTAAATGTACGGGGCGGGGGGGACAAATATTGCCGCAATAAACTGAAAATGTATTACAATAAGAAAAAATAAGAAAGGGAAAAATAAAAAGGTGGAAAAGAGAAACAAAAAAAGCTCTCAATTTTCGAGAGCTTTTTTGCGGAGAGGGCGGGATTCGAACCCGCGGTACAGTTTTACCCGTACGACGGTTTAGCAAACCGCTGGTTTCAGCCACTCACCCACCTCTCCGGCTGAAATACTAAGTCAATAAATTCAGACTTCAAATATATAAAAAAAACATAAAAGGCAAAACCAAATTTCAATAATTTAATAAATTTTAACAATTACGCGCATGTTTATCGGCATGATATGAGCTGCGAACAAGTGGGCTGGATTCAACAATTTTGAAGCCTTTTTGTAATCCGATTTTTTCGTACATTTTAAATTCTTCCAAATCTACGTATCTGTCAACGGGTAAATGTTCTTTAGAGGGCTGTAAGTATTGACCGATGGTTAAAATATCACACCCGTGGGCTAGTAAATCATCCATTAAATCCAAAACCTCTTCCGGAGTTTCTCCAATCCCGACCATTATACCCGATTTGGTTTTTATTCCTTTATTATGAAACCATTTTATAACTTCCAAACTACGTTTATATTTTGCTTGGGGTCTTACTTCTGAATAGAGTCTTCGTACGGTTTCTAAATTATGATTTAAAATATCCGGTGGGTTTTTCATTATATTTTCAAAAGTAAACTCCGCTCCTTTAAAATCGGGAATCAGAATTTCAACAGTACATTCCGGCAATTTTTCCTTAACAAGTTTAACCGTTTCGGAAAAAATATTGGAACCACCATCTGCCAAATCATCTCTTGTTACCGATGTAATTACAACATGTCGCAAATTTAATTCTGCAATTGCTTCAGCTACTCTGCGAGGTTCGTCGGTGTCAAGGCCGTTTGGGATGCCTGTTATAATATTACAAAACCTGCAATTGCGTGTACAGTATTTGCCCAAAATCATAACGGTTGCAGTTCTATTTGCCCAGCATTCAGCAATATTTGGGCATTTTGCTTCTTCGCAAACAGTGTTTAATTTTGATTTTCTTAGTAAATCATAAACATCAACATAATTTTTACCGGCCGGTAGTTTTATTCTAAGCCAATCAGGTCTTCTGCCTAATTTTGTGTTTATTCCTTTTTTTCTTTCTGTAGTCATTGTTTTTACTTTCTAAATTTTTATTGTACATCAAAATTTATGAAGAAGATTTCTAAAATAAAATTTGACATTTATATTTTAACTGCAAACTAAAAGTATCGGGAAAATTAAAAATAACAGGCTAAGAATAAACGTTGAATTAGTTGAGGGAGAAAATAATGTTGTTCTTTTTCATAAAATGGAGAAACAAGGCAGCTTAAAAACCGAAATATTTTATAGAAAAATTCAAAGTATTTTTAATGAAATGTGTGGAAGAGAGTAAGATTATTTAGTACAAGCCTCTGCAAGCAGAGGCTTGAGATTTATTTCCAACCGATTAGTAGGGGTGGAATTAGCAATAATAATCCTAAAATAAAAAAGATAATTTGCATTGGAAGCATCCACTTAGCCCATTTTTCATAAGGAATTTTGGATAGTGCTAAAATAGCCATCGTTACCGGCGAAGTCGGAATAATTAAATTTGTAAATCCATCACCAAATTGATAAGCAAGTACGGTTGTTTGTCTGGCAACACCAATTAAATCGCTAAGCGGAGCCATAATAGGCATAGTTAAAGCAGCCTTTCCACTTCCGGAAGGAATAAAGAAATTCAGAATAGATTGAATGATAAACATTGCCCAGCTGGAAAGGATAGGATGTAGTTCGCTAATCATCGAAGAAAGCGAAAATAAAATTGTGTCGATAATTTTTCCATCGGCCGCAACTACCAAAATTGCGCGTGCAAAAGCAACAATTAATGCAGTACTGAATAATTCTTTAGCTCCGTCTAAAAACGAATCGGTCAATTCCTGAATATTCAAACTTCCGAAAATTCCAACAACAATTCCGGTACCTAAAAATAAAGCTGATAATTCATTGATGTACCATTTATATTCCAAAACACCAAAAACGAGCAAAGCCATTGAAAGCCCAAAAATACTTAAAACCATTAAATGTTTTTTTGATAATTTTTGAAATTTATTTTCAATTTCGGATAAATGTAAATTTTCTTTCCAGAATTTATCAATTTCCGGGGTTGGACTTAACGCGGGGTTCTTTTTTACTTTATTTGCATGTTTAACCGTAAAAATTATTGCAGCGGTTGTTAATACAATCCAACAAACAATTCTATATTCCATTCCGGAAAGTGGGGGCAAGTCTGAAATTGTTTGAGCAATTCCGAGTGTGAACGGATTTATGAATGCTCCGGCAAATCCGGCCCCTGCACCCAGAAAAGGAATGGCAACTCCTGTAATGGTATCGTAGCCAAGCATTATTGCAAGAGGGACAAAAATTAAAATGAAAGGGATTGTTTCTTCACTCATTCCAAAAACTGCGCCCGCCAGCGAAAAAATTATCATTAAAATCGGGATTAAAAATTTTTTAAGAAAAGGATATTTATTGTGGGCTTTTGTGATTTCAAAAATTGCCGCATCAATAGCTTCGGTTTTTTTTAATACCCCGAAAGCACCGCCTACAATTAGAAGAAAAATAATAATATCAGCTGTTTTAAGAAATCCGGTAATGGGTGCCATTAAAATTTCAATAATAAACTGAGGGTTGCTTTTTACATAATGAAAGGAACCGTCAATTATAATTTCTTTTCCGTTTAGTAGTTCTCTGTTAAATTCACCCGAAGGAATAATCCACGTGAGAATGGCCATTAGTACAACGAAAGAATAAATGAGTACTAATGTATTAGGCAGTTTAAATTTAAATTTACTCAAAAAAACCTCGATATTAAATTTCAGTTAAAAATATTTTTCAAATTTACGAAATAGTTTTGTTTGATAAAGAATGAATTAAATATTAAATTTGTAACTTAATCAGTATTTATATAAAGGTATAAAATGGCATCAAATGAAGGAACAATTGTTCAGGTTATAGGACCTGTAGTTGATATTGATTTTCAGGACGGTTACTTACCGGAAATTTATAATGCTATTGAAATTCCGAGAACGAATATCGATGGCGAAAAAGATACTTTGGTTGTTGAAGTACAACAGCATCTTGGAGAAAACAGAGTAAGAACAGTAGCAATGGATTCAACTGATGGTCTTATTCGCGGAACAAAAGCCATTGATACGGGTATGCCGATAGCTGTTCCGGTTGGACCAGAAACTTTAGGTAGGTTGATTAATGTGTTGGGCAAGGGAATAGATGGTTTGGGAAAAATTGAAACCAAGCAAAAATATCCTATTCACAGACATGCACCGAAGTTTGAAAATCTTTCGACGCAAAAAGAAATGTTTGAGACGGGAATTAAGGTAATAGATTTATTGGAGCCTTATTCAAAAGGTGGAAAAACAGGATTGTTTGGTGGTGCCGGTGTTGGAAAAACTGTGATAATTCAAGAGTTGATTCACAATATAGCCTTGAAACACGGTGGCTATTCCGTATTTACCGGTGTAGGCGAAAGAACTCGCGAAGGCAACGATCTTTGGCTTGAAATGAAAGAATCGGGTGTGTTGGAAAAAACCGCTTTGGTATTTGGACAAATGAACGAACCGCCCGGAGCTCGTTTAAGAGTAGGATTAACCGGTCTAACTATTGCAGAATATTTTCGTGAAGAAGAAGGAAGAGATGTACTTTTATTTATTGATAATATTTTCCGTTTTACCCAAGCAGGTTCCGAGGTATCAGCACTTTTAGGACGCATGCCATCGGCAGTGGGATATCAACCGAACTTGGCTACTGAAATGGGTGAATTGCAGGAACGAATTACATCTACCGATAAAGGTTCAATTACATCTGTTCAAGCTATTTATGTGCCTGCCGATGACTTAACTGACCCTGCACCTGCTACTGCTTTTTCACACTTGGATGCCACTACCGTTTTAAGTAGGCAAATTTCCGAGCTTGGTATTTATCCTGCTGTTGATCCTTTGGATTCAACTTCAAGAATTTTAGAGCCGGGTGTTGTTGGTGATGAACATTATCGGGTTGCTCGTCAAGTAAAAGAAATTCTTCAGCAATACAAAGATTTGCAAGACATTATTAATATTTTAGGTATGGATGAATTATCCGAGGATGATAAATTAGTTGTAAATCGTGCAAGAAAATTGCAGAGATTTTTCAGTCAACCTTTCCATGTTGCCGAACAGTTTACCGGAATTCCGGGTACGTATGTAAAAGTTGAAGATACAATTGCCGGCTGCAAAGGTATTTTGAATGGCGATTATGACGATATACCCGAACAAGCTTTTATGTATATCGGAACAATTGACGAAGCAATTGAAAAAGCAAAGGCTATGAAATAATATGAAAGAGATTCAATTAGAAGTAATAACACCCTCAAAAGCTGCATTTTCGGGAATGGTTTATTCTGTTACTTTGCCCGGAAGTTTAGGCAATTTTCAAGTGCTTTATAATCATGCCCCTATTTTAAGTGCGTTGGATATAGGCATTATTAAAATTGTTGGGGTTGATAATAAAGAAATGGTTTTTGCCACCAGTGGTGGTACTGTTGAAGTACTTAATAATAAGGTGGTTGTATTGGCTGAAACTTTTGAAAAGCCCGAGGAAATTGATAGGAAACGTGCCGAAGATGCCAAAAAAAGAGCTAAAGAAAGATTAGCTAAAAAAACCGATGAAATTGTTGATGAAATGCGCGCGGAAATGTCTTTGAAAAGAGCGATTAACAGGTTGAATCTTTCTGAATATAAATAATTTTAGCATAAAGTAAATTTAGTATAAAGCGGAAGCCCAATATTTTTGGGCTTTTTTTAATTAAGATAACCGTCGCCGGCAATTAATTGTTTAATTAGTTTATCTTTTTTTATTAAATTTTCAACAGACGTTAGATGCTTATAAATATATTCAATTCTTTCGATCTCTGTTTCCATTTCCAAAATCTTTTGTCGTTGTTCAATTGACAATCCTGATTTTTCAGCTAACTTAAAAGATTTAAATTTTGATTTGCTTAAATTATTCCAGTATCCTTCGTCTAATGTTAAACCTGTTTTCTTTAAAATAGATTTTAATAAAGAAATTGTTTTTTCGGCAAACGGAAGAGCAGGGCTGTTTTCATCCAAATCATCGAAACATTCGGTTCTGGCTTCTAAGTATCCTGATTCCGAAAGGTGAGTGTCAATAATCCTAAAACGATTTTTCCCTTTTACTATGATATCCAAACTGCCGTCTCGGTATTCATCACGAATTTCACTTATTTCAACCATACAACCGATCTCGGAAATTTTATTTTCAATAATTGCTACAATTCCAAAAGCGGTTGATTGGGATTTGCAATAGCTAATTAAATTTAGATATTTATCTTCAAAGATATGCAACGGATAAACCGAATCCGGTAGCATAACCAATTTAATTGACATAATTGGAACTATATCTTTCATAATCACCTTTATTTATAGGCGTATTATCGTAGTTCCTAAAAATTACTTAAGCTGGAAATTATTAGAAACCACAACTATTGGGATGAACAATTACAGGAGCCGCCACAGGATTTGGTTTGATTCGGGTTATTAAAAATAAAGCCTTTTTCTGTTCCATTATCGATGTAATCAATTATACAATGTTTTAAATTATAAGCGCTTTCAGGATCTAAAATTACTTTTAACCCGTCAATTAACAATTGCAAATCATTTTTTTTTGGAATCTTTTCAAATCGGAGTGCATACTCGAAAGGAGCACCCAAAGCTCCTTTTGCTTCAATTCGAATTGAATATTCATCAGATAAGTTGTTTTCAATCTTTAATTTGTTGAAATATTTTATCGCATTTTTTTTGATAAAAAGATGATTTATATATTCTTTTTGCTGATTCATTTTTTCTTTCTAATTGTGAAATATTATATTGTTTATTTCAAATATCTTTTTTACTCCACGCAAAACCAAATCTTTAATTTGCACAAATTCATAATCAATTTTTCCCTTTATAAAATCAGAGTTTCCGCCGGTAATAATAAGTTTTGGTTCGGAATTAAATTCAGTTTGCACATTTTGTACAGCAAAATTAATAAGTCCCAAAGTTGAATTTACAACTCCGCTGGCAATAGCCGATTTCGTATCTTTCCCGAAAAACAATTCATAGTTTTCAAGATTAATTTCAGGTAGTTGTGCAGTTTGTAAATTAAGTGAATTTATCATTGTTTTCATGCCGGGAGCAATTATCCCGCCCGAAAAAATATTATTTGGTTTGATAAGATTGATAGTAGTTGCCGTACCCAAATCAATTGCCAAAATAGGCGAGGTTGAATTTTCGCTAAAAAATGCAACTGCTCCCGATGCGGCACAAATTCTATCAATACCGATAGTTGATGTGTCTAGGAAGTCAAGTAAAATGTTCAATTTTAAATTCCTATTAATTACAAACGGAACTATTCCAAAAACATTGTCCAATTCATTTTTAAGTGTGATTAAATTACTGGGAACAACAGAGGAAATAGCAATATTTTTAATTTTATACTTTTTCAGATTAAGTAAATTCAATTTGTGAAATTTGCTTTTCGAAAAGGAAATTAATTGATCGTTTTCATAAACGGCATACTTTAGAAAAGTATTTCCTATGTCAAAGCAAAGTAACATTTCCGTAGGCCTCTGTTATTGTTGTCTTAAACTAACGTCACCAAAATGAATTTTCTCAGTTTTGTTGCCCATCTTAAGAATCATAAATCCGTTTTCATCAAGGTCTTCAAATTTACCGAATTTAACTTCGTCTCCTTCAATAATTCTAACATTTTCTCCCAGTAGTTTCGATTTGCTTTTCCAAGTTTCGATGATATGAGAGGGGTTTTTTGAAATTAAATTTAGTAATTGTTCAAAATTATTTAATATTTCACTTAAAATTCTTTCCCGACTAACATCTTTTTTAAATTCATTTTTAACGGAAGTAGGGGGAGTAATAAATTCTGAAGAACCGGTAAAACTGTATTGATTTACATTTATTCCGATTCCAACAATGATTTTTTCAATTTGATTTCCTATAACCGAAGATTCCAATAAGATTCCGGCTATTTTTTTATTGTTAATTAGAACATCATTCGGCCATTTTAGATTAGTATTCAGTTGAAACAGATTTTCCAAAGAAGAGGCAATGGCAATAGAAGCGCTTAAATTTATAAGATTTAATTGTTCGGATTTTAACTGGCGAGCAAGTAAAATGGAAAAAGTTAAATTTTGTCCGGCATTACTGTACCAAACCCTTGATTTTCTACCTTTTCCGGCAGTTTGATATTCCGAAAGCAAAACGGTTCCGTCTTTGGTAAATTCCTTAGAGCTCATTAGTGCTTTATTGGTGGAATCAATTTCTTCTGTATATACAAAATTTCTTCCGATAATGTCGGTAGAAAGTTTAATGTCAAATTCTTCAATGTTAAACAAATTAACCTCAAATTAATATGCTAAATTATTAATTAATTAAAGTATAAAAGTAATAAAAAAAAACAAATTTGTCTGACATAATTTATTAGACAAATGTACAGGTAATAGTCAATATTGTCAGAGCAAAAAAAAGTGATTCCCAAAACCCTTAAAAATAAAGGAATTATAAGTAATTAATTCTTGGTATAATTATTGTTTTAGTAAGCATAGTGTAAATAAATAATATTTTAATTATAAAAATGGAGAAGAAAATGGGAAAA
This sequence comes from uncultured Melioribacteraceae bacterium, assembly GCA_964496755.1. Taxonomy (GTDB): domain Bacteria; phylum Bacteroidota; class Ignavibacteria; order Ignavibacteriales; family Melioribacteraceae; genus CAZCBD01. The sequence goes on along the minus strand of CAZCBD010000003.1, from coordinate 23,085 downwards.
ATTATTGGAATTGATTTGGGAACTACAAACTCGTGCGTGGCTGTAATGGAAGGCAACGATCCTGTAGTAATTCCAAATTCAGAAGGAGGAAGAACAACTCCTTCAATTGTTGCTTTCACAAAAGACGATGAAAGATTGGTTGGCCAGCCGGCAAAACGTCAGGCGGTAACAAATCCCACAAAAACAATATTTTCAATAAAGAGATTTATGGGACGCCGATTGGCTGAAGTTGCTACTGAAAAAGGCGAAGTGCCATACAAAGTAGTAGCAGGTGAAAATGATAGTGCTCGTGTTGATATTGACGGAAGATTATATTCACCACCTGAAATATCCGCCATGACCCTTCAGAAAATGAAAAAAACCGCTGAAGATTATTTGGGACAAGAAGTTACGGAAGCGGTAATTACTGTTCCTGCATATTTTAATGATGCACAGAGGCAAGCAACTAAAGATGCCGGCGAAATTGCTGGCTTAAAAGTGAGAAGAATTATTAACGAACCAACGGCAGCAGCTCTTGCTTATGGACTTGATAAAAAAAACAAAGAAGAAATAATTGCTGTTTATGACCTTGGTGGAGGTACTTTTGATATTTCTATTTTGCAACTGGGCGATGGTGTATTTGAAGTAAAATCCACTAATGGCGATACTCACTTAGGTGGCGATGATTTTGATCAGAGAATTATTGATTATCTTGCCGATGAATTTCAGAAGAAAGAAGGTGTTGACTTAAGAAAAGATCCTTTGGCTCTGCAAAGATTAAAAGAAGAAGCTGAAAAAGCAAAAATTGAATTGTCGGCTTCTACGCAAACGGATGTGAACATTCCTTATATTACTGCTACACAGGATGGTCCTAAACACCTTCAAGTTGAGATTTCGAGAGCAAAATTTGAACAATTAATTGATGATTTGCTTGAAAGAACCAAAATACCTTGCGAGCAGGCAATGAAAGATGCCGGTGTTACTCTTTCGCAAATTGATGAAGTTATTTTAGTTGGCGGTTCCACCAGAGTTCCCAAAGTTCAAGAAATTGTGAAAAATATTTTTGGAAAAGAACCTCACAAAGGTGTAAATCCCGATGAAGTTGTTGCTATTGGTGCATCAATTCAGGGTGGCGTGTTGGCAGGCGATGTTAAAGATGTATTATTATTAGATGTTACTCCGCTTTCATTGGGTATTGAAACACTTGGTGGTGTAATGACAACATTGATAAAAGCAAACACCACAATCCCAACAAAAAAATCGGAAGTATTTTCAACAGCGGCTGATAATCAACCTTCGGTTGAAATACATGTTTTACAAGGTGAAAGACCAATGGCTAAAGATAACAGAACTCTTGGTAAATTTCATCTGGATGGTATTCCACCGGCACCAAGAGGAGTACCTCAAATAGAAGTTACTTTTGATATTGATGCTAATGGTATTATGAATGTATCTGCAAAAGATAAAGCTACAGGAAAAGAACAAAATATTAGAATTACATCTTCAAGTGGTTTAAGTGAAGAAGAAATTGAAAAAATGAAACAAGATGCAAAGGAACATGCTGCCGAAGACAAAAAAGCAAAAGAAGCTTCGGAAGCAAAAAATAATGCCGACAATATGATTTTTTCTACGAAAAAACAACTTGAGGAATTAAAAGATAAATTACCTGAAGATGCTAAAAATAGAATAGAAACCCAGCTTAAGAGTTTAGAAGATGCTTTTAATGCAAATGATACCGAGAGAATGAAAAAAGAAACCGAAGAGCTAACAAAAATTTGGAGTGAAGTCTCTCAACAAATTTATCAACAAGCCGGACCACAACCGGGAGCTGATCCGAATACTGCTGCCGGTCAAGGAGCAGGGCAGCAACAACCGCAAGAGGAAAAAAAGGATGGTGAAGTAGAAGATGCTTCTTATGAAGTTGTTGATGATGATAAATAAAGCATTTAATAATTAATAAATTAGTATAATAAATTTGTTTTTTAAAACCGAATCTATTATGATTCGGTTTTTTTTATTTAAAAAAAATTAAGTGGTTACGAATATACCCTATAATCAAAAAAATGAGGTTAGACATGAAAAATAAAAATCTACTTTTATTAACATTTTTATTGTTTTCGATGACTTTACTTGCTCAAACAAATAAAAAGAATTGGAAAGTTGAATTTTCCGGATTTGTAAAGACCGATATGTTTTTTGATACAAGACAAACGGTTTCAGTACGCGAACAACATTTTTTACTTTATCCTAAAGCTGAACAATTTGATGTAATGGGTAAAGATATTAATGATAAAGCAAATTTTAATATACTTTCAATTCAAACCAGGTTGCGTGCAAAAGTAACAGGTCCCGTAATTGCGGGTGCAAAATCATCTGCTTTTGTTGAAGGTGCTTTTTTTGGCCACACCAATGCAGATATTAATGGTTTTCGCTTAAGGCATGCATTTTTAAAATTGGATTGGAAAAATACCGCTCTTTTGATTGGCCAATATTGGCATCCGTTTTTTGTACCCGAAGTTTTTCCCGGAGTAGTATCCTTCAATACCGGTGTACCGTTTCAACCTTTTTCGCGCAATCCACAAATTAGATTGACTCAAAAGTTTAACAAATTGTTTTTAACATTAACTGCTGCCAGTCAGCGTGATTTTGCAGATATTGGTCCGGCAGGCACAGGTTCGGTGTATTTGCGTAATTCAGGTATTCCAATGTTGGGTGCACAGTTAATGTATAAATCAAAAGGTGTTGTTATTGGTGGTGGACTCAATATTAAAACTCTACTACCTCGTTTGGTAACAACAAAAAATTATAAATCTGAAGAAACAATTACTGCTACCGCATTTATTGGCTATCTTAAATTTGTGCACAAAAACTTTTCGGCAAAATTCGAAGGAGTTTATGGTAGTGATATGTATGATTTATTGATGATAGGAGGTTATGGAGTAAAAAGCACCGATCCTATTACAGGCATCGAAAAATACGAAGGAATAAAAACCTTCTCAATGTGGACGGATTTATCTTATGGTAAAAAAATTGCCGTAGGTCTTTTTGCAGGTTATTCAAAAAATATGGGTGCCGATGTAAATATTAACGGCCCTATTTTTGCTCGAGGAAGTAATATTGAGTATGCATTCAGAATTACACCTCGGTTAATTTATAATTTAAATAAGGTGCGATTTGCAACTGAACTTGAATATACAACCGCTTCTTACGGAACAATTTCCTCTGATGCAACTGTTGCCAATAGCAAATCTATATCTAACTTGCGTTTACTAATAGCAGCTTACTATTTCTTTTAGAAACTGCGGAGGTAGTTATGAAAATTAAAAAATTTAAAGATTGGAAAATGTTTTATAAGGTTATTACGGTTGCAGCAACACCAATAATTATTTTTGCTCTCACTTTTGTTTTTTATTTAATACCCGAAATTTCAGATTCAATCTACGGGTTTAAAAAAAATAGTTTGCAAAATAATATTGATATTGCTTACAGTATTTCTCAACATTATTACGATGAAGCTTCTTTAGGGAAGATAACGGAAGATGAAGCAAAAACAAAAGCCTTGCAAGATATAAAGTCACTTAGATATGAAAAGACAAATTATTTTTGGATTAATGATGTGCAGCCGAAAATGATTATGCATCCGATAAAACCACAACTTGATGGTAAAGATCTATCTAATAATAAAGACCCGGATGGGAAGAAATTATTTGTGGAAATGGTTGATGTAGCAAAAAAATCAGGAAATGGTTTTGTTAATTATAAATGGTCTAAACCCGGTAGCGATATACCTGTAAATAAAATTTCCTATATTAAATTATTTAAACCTTGGGGTTGGATAATAGGCACAGGTATGTACGTAGATGATGTTGAACAGCAATTGTCTTCAATTAGCAATACACTAATTTTGTTTTTATTGTTAGCTTCTATTATTATTGGATTTATTGGCTACGGAATAGCCAAAATGATTACACTGCCGTTAAACAAAATCGCAAATGTAGCAGAGTCACTTTCAAACGGAGATACGTCTCTTTCTCTTAATATTGACACAAAAGATGAGATTGGTGATCTGGGTAGATCTTTTTCAACGTTAATTGAAAGCACAAAAGTAAAAATTGCAGCAGTAAAAAAGATGGCTAAAGGCGAATTAGAAAACGTAAAATTAGCTTCCGATGTGGACGAACTTGGAATAGAATACAATAAACAAGTAGAAATTATAAGAAAATTAGTAGCTGAAACTAATCTACTTATTGAAGAAGCGAAAAAAGGAAATCTAAGTGCCCGAGCAGATGCAAGAGAGTTTGAAGGTGCTTGGCAAAACTTGCTTAACGGAATAAATTCGCTAATCGAAGAAATCGTGATTCCTATTCAAAAAGGTTCCGACGTATTAGCTGTAATGGCAACAGGCGATTTAACGGCTAAAGTAGAAGGTGAATTTAAAGGTGATCATGCTAAACTTGTTAATAGCATTAATATTCTTGGAGATTCTTTAAATGCTCTTGTTACCGAAATTACAGAAGCCGTAAATTCTGTTGCAAGTGCAAGTGCTCAAATTTCTTCAAGCGTACAGGAACTTTCTGTTGGTACTCAGGAGCAAACAAATCAAACACATGAAATAGCATCGGCAATGGAAGAAATGTCGAGTACAATAATTGAAACCACACAAAATGCAAGCAGAGCCGCCGAAGCTTCACAAAGTGCCGGAAACATTGCAAAAAATGGTGGTGTTGTAGTTGAAAATACAATTAAAGGAATGGGTGATATTTCCGATGTAGTTGAAAAAGCAGCCGAAACCGTAAAAATTCTTGGTAAAAACAGCGAAGAAATAGGTGCAATTATTTCTGTGATTAATGACATTGCCGATCAAACAAACTTACTTGCTTTGAATGCCGCAATTGAAGCTGCGCGTGCCGGTGAACAGGGACGTGGTTTTGCTGTTGTAGCCGATGAAGTTAGAAAACTTGCCGAAAGAACAACTAAAGCTACTAAAGAGATTGCCGCTATGATTGATAAGATTCAACTTGATACCGAATCGGCAGTCGCCTCAATGGATAAAGGTACCGAAAAAGTTGAAAAGGGAAGAGAACTTACTCAAAAAGCCGGAAAGGTTTTAGAACAAATTATTGATGCTTCTTCATCGGTTCTTGATGTTGTTGCGCAAGTGGCTGCTGCCAGCGAACAACAGTCAAGTGCTTCGGCTGAAATTTCTAATGCTATTACTAACATTAGCAATATAACACAAGAAACTATGCAAGGTTCGCAGCAAATAGCCGAAGCAACCGAGGATTTAAATAGAATGGCTGTGAAATTGGAAAATATGGTTTCTCATTTTATTATTAGAAACGATTCTTTACAGATTCGAAATGATTCTTAATTGTTTATAAAATATAGGATTTGATGTATTATTTATCTTTGGTCGGATTATCGGCTTTTGCAATTTCAGGAGTATTGGCAAGCAAGGAAAAGCGTCCAGATATTATAGGAGGCTTAATTCTTGCTTTTGCCACAGCTCTTGGAGGTGGAATTTGCAGGGATGCAATTCTTGGGCAACCAGCAGCTTCTTTTAAAGATATTAACAATTTTTATGTAATTCTTATTTCAGCTTTTATTGCAATGTTTTTTTTGAAAAAGATTGAAAGGCATAACTCTAAACTTGATTTTTTTGATGCAATAGGCCTAGGGGTTTTTAATGCAAGCGGATTTATTATGGGTATTGAGTTTACTCAGTTCCCAGCTTTCAGCGCAATAATTTTAGGTGCTATTACCGGAACAGGTGGCGGTGTTACTCGCGATATTTTATGCAATAGAATGCCTTATTTATTACGCTCCGGAGAGTTTTACATAACACCAACCATTATAGGTGGATTGGCCGGATTAATCCTATTTTATTTTGGTTTATCTACTGATTTAATTGCAATTACAATTTCATTGGTAACAATAATTATTCGTTTGCTTTCGTTAAAATATCGTTGGAGCTTACCAACATATTATAAATATTAGCAAAAGTAATAAATTGTTAATTTTTATAACTTACGTTGTTAATAATATTACAGAAGTTTGGAAAATTTATTTCACATAAAATTGCATAGTTATTTTCAATAAACAATTTACGTTTTTTTTAATCAATTTTAGTCGCTTTGTTTTGTGGGAATTTAAAAATAATGAAAAATATTTTGGAAATAACTAAATTTGCATAGATAAAACGGAGAAAAAATGGCAATACTACCGATTAATGTTTATGGCGACAAAATCTTAACACAAAAAACAAAATTAATTGAAAAAATAGATGATACACTAATAGCAAATATTGCTAATATGTTTGAAACCATGAGAAGTGCCGATGGTATTGGGTTAGCTGCCAACCAAGTAGGCTTAGGACAATCTTTTTTTATTCTCGATTTAAGTCCCGCTGAAGGATATGAAGATTTCAAACCAATAGTAATGATAAATCCCGAAATTATTGAATTCTCCGATGAAAATTCTTTTGTTGAAGAAGGTTGTTTAAGTTTACCGTTTTTGCGAGCAGAAGTCGAACGCCCTGCAGAAGTTAAAGTTAAATTCCTGAATACTAATGAGCAAGAAGAAATTATTGAAGCAGATGGCCTTTTTGCTCGTGCAATTCAGCATGAGTTTGATCATTTAATTGGAAAGATGATTCCGGATAATATCACTCCCGCAATGAAAAAGAAATTTCAGAAAATTTTATACAGAATAATGAACCGACAAGTAGATACTGATTATCTAATTTCCGATAAGTAGGCAAAAATGAAAATAGTGTTTTTTGGTACCCCCGATTTTGCTGTATAATCATTAAAAAAAATATTTGATAGCAAGCATGAAATATTAGCTGTTGTAACCACGCCCGATAAACAGCGGGGCAGGGGAAAGAAAATTACATATACACCGATAAAAAAATATGCAATTGAAAACAATTTAAAAGTTTTACAACCCGAAAATTTACAATCGGATGAGTTTTATTTTGAACTTAAAAAATTAAAGGCTGAATTATTTATTGTTGTTGCATTTAGGATTTTGCCTGAAAAAATATTTACCTTGCCGCCAAGGGGTACGTTTAATTTGCATGGTTCGTTACTGCCCAAATATCGTGGCGCAGCTCCAATTCAATGGGCAATTATGAATGGTGATACTAAAACTGGACTAACAACATTTTTTCTTGAAAAAAAAGTTGACACCGGAAATATTATTGCTCAAAAAGAAGTTGAGATTTTTAAATCAGACAACTTTGAAACTTTGCATGATAAATTAATGGTAATAGGCGCAGATTTAGTACTACAAACAATTGAATTAATTGAAAATGATAATATTGTTCTTCAAAAGCAGAATGATGACGAAGCTACTCCCGCTCCTAAAATTACCAAAGAAATTTGCAAAATTATTTGGAGAAGTCCTGCAGAAAAAATAGTTAACCAAATTAGAGGATTATCTCCGTATCCGGCAGCGTATTTTGAATATGAGAATAGATTCTACAAAGTATTTTCAGCTAATATCTCAAATAAAATGATTCCTGTAAACCAAATTGAGCAAACCAAGAAAAGTCTATTAATCGGGACTCAAGATTATGCCATCGAAATATTAGAAATTCAACCCGAAGGCCGAAAGCGAATGACCGTTGAAGAATTTCTTCGCGGCTATTCATTACTCTAAAAAAAAATTTAACAAACTGAAAAGAATACTTGCATATCTCTTTATATTTATTTTAATTTAGACACAATCTTAATAAAAATAAACAAAAGGAGAAGTTGTGAACTTTTTTAAAATAAATAGAACAGTGTTTTTCTTTTTCATTTTCTTTACATTGATGTTTGCCCAAGAAGATGAATTTTTTATACCGACAACAACTGTTGGCGGCTATGGTGAGTTACATTATAATTATAAAAAGCCGAAAAATTTTTCTGCTACAGAGACACTCGATTTTCATCGCTTTGTACTTTTTTTCGGGCACTCGTTTTCAGAAAAATGGTCTTTTAAATCTGAAGTTGAATTAGAGCATAACCTTGTTGGAGAAAATAACGGTAAACTTGAATTAGAACAAGCCTATATTGATTATCATTATTCAAACAATTTTGGTTTTAAAGCAGGTGTCCTACTTGTTCCGGTAGGAATTATTAATGAATATCATGAACCACCAACTTTTTTTGGAGTAGAAAGACCGGATTATGCAAAATATATTATTCCAACTACTTGGTTTGGAAACGGGGTTCAGATTTATGGAAATATTGTCGGATTAAAATATATTGTTTCCATAACGGAAGGCTTAAATGCTGATAAATTTTCTGCAAAGACTGCTATTCGTGGCGGGAGACAAAAGGGATTTAAAGCAAATGCTTCTTCTTTGCTATACAGTTTGCGCTTAGATTATTTCGGTTTTAGAGGATTAAATTTTGGAGTAAGTGTATCTTCAAATAAAGCAAGAGGTGAAGTAATTGAAAACTCAATTACTTTTACAGAGATTCATTTTCAATATAAAATGAAAGGATTATTTATTACAAGTGAGTATGGTATCATTAACTATACTAATGGAAATGTAAAAGTATCTTCTGGCTTTTATACTGATCTAGGTTACAATATTTCTAAAATCCTTAAAACTAAAACCAAAATCATACCCTTTATCAGATATAGTAATGTTAACACAGCAACAAGTGTAGTGGCCAATAAAGAAATCGAAAAACAGTATCATCGAATAAAATTTTTGTTTGGTATTTCCGTAAAACCCTTAGATACAATCGTTTTTAAAGCCGATTATAGTACTGAAAAAATTGAATTAAATAATAGCTCTACACAATTATTTAACATTGGTATTGGTTATGCGTTTTAAATAAAAAGGTTAAAAAAATGAAACTATTAATCCTATTAATTGCAATAAATACAATCTCAGCAAAAGGCTTTAAGCAAACTGCTGAAAAATTTTTAGAGGAAAAATTTGGAAATGATGCTAAAATAAAATTTACGTTATTTCAAATTCCCAAAGAAAAAAAAGTGGAGGCTGAGAATTCAGTCCATCAAAAATTCTTTCGTGATAAAATTTATAGTTGGGAAATTGTTAAAAATGATAAAATAATTGCAAGAGCATTTGTTGATAATGTGTTTGGAAGATTTCAACCAATCACCTTTTTGTTGGTTATTTCAAAGGAAGGTAAGATTCTATATTTTGAAATATTAAAATACAGAAGTGATCACGGAGGGAACGTGAAAGAAATATGGTGGCGGAATCAATTTATCGGTAAAAATGTTGATTCGGATTTTACTGTTGGAAAGGAAATTCAGGCTGTTTCAGGGGCTACTATTTCAGTAAATTCTTTAACCCGTGGTATTAAAAAACTTTTGCTTATTAATAAATAAAATTAGATATTAAAAGCAGCTTAATTAAAGCTGCTTTTTTTTATGAGAAATTTAAATATTAAAATATTATTCTTTTTGATTTTTTTCGTCAATTTATTTTTAGCTCAAAATAAATTGAAAATTGAGAAAAACGATTTAAAAACGAAAGTTTACGGGTATTTACAAGAAGGAGAATCTTTTTATTTTATAACACAAAAGGGAATTCTTAAGATCGCAAAAGATGTAAATGCCAAAACAGATGTAAACTTGGCTTACGAACAATATTATCGAAGAGTTTATCAAGATTCTACTATTTTAAATCCTAACACGATTATCCAGGGCACCAATTATAATTTACTTTTTTTTATTTCAGACACATCTTTTATTGAGGGTAAAAATTTCAATAAATTTAAAAAAGCATTTAAGCTTAAAGAAATTATATTTTTTAATGATTCCGATCAACTTCAAATAAACTCTTCGTTTTTAAAAAAGTTAACACATAAAACTTACTAATTCCAAATTTTTTTAATCTTATTTTTTAATTAAGTTTACATATTAAATTATTAATTCCCTTGTTTATGAAAATAATTGAATCTAAAATATTAAAAAAATTTCCTGAAATTAAATTTGGATTTAGTACAAAAATAGGACTTGGCCGAAAAGCACCTTATTTTTTCAATATGTCGAAATCAGTTGGTGATAATGGAAAAATAGTAGAGGAAAATAGACAAATTTTTTTTGAAAAAGTGGGTGTTAAAAAAGTTGTATTCCAACAACAAATTCATAGTGATATTGTTAGAATTGTGGACTCTGATTCTATTTTGGGAGAGAGTGATGCTATGATAACTACTGAAACGGATTTGGGGTTGGCGGTCTCTTCGGCAGATTGTGTGCCTATCTTTTTGTATGATTCCGCTCAGAAAATAATTGCCGCCCTGCATTCGGGATGGAGAGGGACGAGAAAAAAAATATTGGAAAAAACATTACAAGTTATGTTTAATTCATTTGGTTCGGATCCGAATAATATTATTGCATACATAGGTCCTTCAATTTCGGTTGATAATTATGAAGTTGGAATTGAAGTTGCAAGAGAATTTGATGAAAGATATTTAAAAAAAATCAATAATAAAATTTACTTGGATTTAAAAAAAATAAATTATCATTTGTTACTAAATAATGAAATTACGCCTGAAAATATTGAAGTTTCCAAATTATGTTCATTTCAAGAAAAAGATATGTTGCATTCGTATCGGAGAAACGGCAAAAAATCCGGACGTGCTTTGGGTGTAATTGCAATATCCGGGGGGATTTGTGTCTGAAAATTTTAGAATTATTTTCGGTTATATTTTAATTTGTCTTTTATGGGGTTCAACGTGGCTGGCTATTAGATTAGGTTTAGATAGTTTAACTCCGATTTTATCTGCAGGATTAAGGTTTTTATTAGCCAGCGGATTTATTTTTATTCTGATGAAAATTACAAAAAGAAAAATTCAAACCGATAAAGTTTCAATTAAACTTTATTTAATTTTAGGAGTTTTTTCTTTTGTAATTCCTTTTGCGCTTGTTTATTGGGCGGAACAATTTATATCCTCTGCTCTGACTTCTATCTTATTCGGTTTGTTTCCTTTTTTCGTTATATTTTTTTCTAAACTTTTAATGCCGAATGAAAAAATCGGATTGTATCAAACAGTTGCCGTTATTTTAGGATTTGTTGGTACTTTAATAATTTTCGGTAACGAACTGAGTCTTGATATTTCCAATGATTTATGGGGAATGCTAGCTGTTATAGGAAGCGCTTTTCTTCAAGGCTGGATTGCCGTTATAATAAAAAAAAGCGGAAAACATTTAGATCCTATCAGTATGAATTTAGTACCGATTTTATTGGCAGGAATTGTAATGACATTATCGGGTTATTTTTTTGAGGATATGACAAAGGTTGTTTTTACCTCAAAAGCAATTGGCTCTATTATATATTTGGCTTTATTCGGAACGCTTTTCACATTTACAATTTATTATTGGTTAATGCAGCGCATTAATGTTGTAATTCTTTCACTGTCAACTTTTATTACCCCTATTATTGCCATTATTCTCGGGTACTTAGTTTTAAATGAAAAGTTAAGTTTTCTGACTTTAATTGGCGGAGGAATTGTTTTAAGTGGAATTGTTGTTGCCAATATGCAAGGATTAATTAAATATTATAAAGTTAAATTCGGAATAAAATGAAAAATATTATAAAAATTAAAAATGCACAATTTTATGCTTATCATGGAGCGTATGCCGAAGAACAAAGTATCGGAGGCAAATATGAAGTTGATGTTGAAATGGAAACTGATTTTTCGGATGCAGCTGAAAATGATGACTTGAATAAAACTATTAATTACTTAAATATATATAATTTTTTGCGCGATGTTCTGCAAAGCAAAAAATATTATTTAATTGAAACAATTGCAAAATTTATTGCCGATGAACTTTTAAAAAATTATTCTCGGGTAAATAAATTAACCGTAAGAGTAAGAAAACATAGTGTGCCCGTAGGCGGAGTTATTGATTATGTTGAAGCAGAAGTAATTAAGGAACAAGGTGAGTAAAGCTTATATTGCATTTGGATCAAACAAAGGCGATAAAATTGGATTTATACAAAAAGCCTTTGAAACAATTAATGAAGATCATTGTTGCAAAATAATAGCTGTATCATCAATTTATGAAACAAAACCATTCGGCAAAAAAAAACAAAATAATTTTTATAATGGTGTTTTTATTCTTGAAACTAAATATGATTTAATTAAATTGTTCTTGTTCTTAAAATCAGTTGAAAATATTGTTGGCAGAACTCCATCGGAAAGATGGGGGCCTCGCGAAATAGATTTGGATATTTTATTTTTTGATAATGTAATTTATGAAGATGAAAAATTGAAAATTCCGCATAAAGGAATCTTAGAACGAGATTTTGTTTTAATTCCATTAATTGAATTGAATGAAAATCTTGTGCATCCGGAATTTAAAATAAAGCTTTCCGAAGTTGATTTTTCTAAGATTGAAAAAAATATTTTGGGAAAAGTAAAAACATAATTTCTCTTAACAGGAGGTAATTTGTCCGAAATAAAATACATTGCTATTGAAGGTGTAATCGGTGCCGGAAAAACTACGCTGGCAAAGTTAATTTCCGAAAAATTAGGTGCCGATTTGATTTTAGAAGAATTTGAAAAGAATCCTTTTTTGCAGAATTTTTATAATGACAGAAAAAGATTTGCTTTTCAGACCCAAATGTTTTTTTTAATTAATCGTTATAAACAACAGCAAAATCTGAATCAACAAAATTTGTTTTCTGATATTTATATTGCCGATTATTTTTTTTGGAAAGATAAAATATTTGCATATTTAAATTTAAATGCAGATGAAATAAAGCTTTACGAAAGCATATTTCCACTTCTGCAAAGAGAAATTCCGAAGCCTGATCTGGTTGTTTTTTTACAATCAAGTGTTGATAGACTAATGTATAATATAAAATTACGAGGAAGAAAATTTGAAAGAAATATTACAAAAAGCTATATATCGGAATTAAGCGAAGCATATAATAATTTCTTTTTCAAATACAATGATGCTCCGTTACTAATTGTAAATTCAACCGAAATTGATTTCGTTAAAAATAAAAAGGATTTTAATGATTTGTGCCAGCAAATATTTCGGACAGATAGAGCATTAATAGAATATTTTAATCCCAAAGCATGAGGTGATTTTGTTTAAATTTTTAATTTTTTTATTACTTGTTTTTTTAGGAATATTAATTTACATACCATATAAAGCAGGGAAATTTTTTTCCGGAATTTTTAATTCGGATAAAACGAATACGAAAAATAATAGCTCAAAATATTCAAACACTAAATATTCAAATTCAAATTATCATACCTCAAAAGAAAAGCATACCTCAATATCTGCTGAAGATATAATTGAAGCTAAATTTGAAGAAATAGACCCCGATCAAAATAATGAATCTGAAAAAAGTGAAAAATAATTATGGTTATTTGAGTTTGAAAATAAAAATATGTTAAAAAAAATTATTACTGCAATATTAAAGAAAATTCTTGCTGTTAAAGCCAAAGATGATTTTATACTTCAAAATCCGCAGAAGTTTTTAATTATCAGACAACACAATCAATTTGGCGATATGCTGGCAACAATACCGATTCTAAGAGCAATTAAAGAGAAATATCCGAATGCCGAAATAAATGTGATTGCAAGTAAATTTAATGATTATGCTTTATCTAAAAGTAAATATGTAAATAAAATACTTACATTGGAGAATGTAAAATTAATTAACCGTAAATACCGGAAAGAAGTTAAAAATATTCTAAAACAAAACTATGATGTTGCAATTGTTCCATCAACAGTTTCAATTTCATTTACAAGTAATTTTTTAGCAAGATTATCTGATGCTGAATTAAGAGTAGGGCCTGCTTCATTAAATGGAAAAACAAATCCGACCGAGTTTTTTTTTAATAAAAAAATAGATTTAGATTGGCGAAAGGATCCGGATGCACATGTTTCCGATTTTGGGCAAAACATAATTCGGCCTTTGGGCATTTCAACGTGGAATGTTTCTTCCGAAATTAATTTTGACGAAGAGGACACGAAAGTAGCTGAAACATTTATTGCAGGAATGGGTAAAAGCGAGGAGGAATTACTAATAGGCCTTCATGTTGGTGCCGGTAAACCAAGAAACAGATGGCCGCTGGAAAAATATATTGAAACTATCAAAACATTGGATCGGAAGTACAATACAAAATTTGTTTTAACGGGAAGCAATGCCGATAAAAATGAAATTGATTATGTTGTGAATAACCTAAATGTACCGATATCTCAATTTATTAATTATTCGATTCCGGAGCTTGCTGCATTGATTTCCAATTGCGATTTGTTTATTACAAACGATACCGGCGTTATGCATGTTGCAGGAGCAACAAAAACAAAACAAATTTCAATTTTCGGACCTACTAATCCGTTTAATTGGGCACCTGTTGGCGAAGGTAAATATTTTCTTCGAAAATCCGATATAATTGATGATGTAAAAGTATCTGATGTTGTTGATCTTGCAATTTTATTACTTGGAAAAAATTAAAGTGAAATATATGAATTACAATTCAGACAAATTGGCAGCTATTGATATTGGAACCAATTCATTTCATCTAATTGTTGCAAAAATAAATAAATCGGGAAATTTTGAAATTGTTGACCGAGAAAAAGATGTGATAAGACTTGGAGAGGGGAACAAGGGGGGCGACATAAAAGAAATTAAGCCGGAAGCTGTTCAAAGAGCGATAGTGTGTTTAAAAAGATTTAAAGGTATTGCCGATGCACATTCCGCTCCGCTACGTGCAATAGCAACTTCGGCTATGCGTGAAGCTTTAAATAGGCACGAAGTGCACAGAAAAATTCTTGCTGAAACCGGTGTGGATATTGAAATTGTAAGTGGTATTGAAGAAGCACGTCTCATTTATCTCGGCGTATTAAAAGCAGTTCCCATTTTTAATAAAAAAGCTATTTGTGTTGATATTGGAGGAGGTAGCACTGAATTTACAATTGGCGAAAAAGGATCAATTAAAAAATCGATTAGTTTAAAATTGGGTGCTGTTAGGATGAGCCAAAGTTTTTTTCCTGATTTTATTATAAAAAAAGAAAGAGTGAAAAAAGCCGAAGAATGGGTTGAAGGAATTTTATTCCCGATTATAAATAAACTTAAAAATGAAGGCTTTGAAATTTGTGTGGGCTCTTCAGGAAGTGTGATGGCTACGGCTTTAATGATTGAAGCACAGAAAAAAAATACAAAATATAATGATACAATCTTAAATAATTATAAGTTTTCATTAAAGGAATTAAATAAAATAAAAGAAACAATTCTTTCAAAAAAAACTACCGAAGAAAGATTGAAAATACCGGGATTAGATCCCAAAAGAGCTGATATAATTCCGGCCGGTGTTATAATTCTACACAAAATACTCCAAATGCTAGGGGTAAAGGAATTATTGGTTTCCGGATATGCTTTAAGAGAAGGAATTATTATTGATTCTCTCAGCAAATTGCATTCTACAAAAAAAACCAACCTTCAAAGTATTAAACTCGATAGCATAAAAAATATTGCCAAAGCATGTAACTTCGACAGAAAACATTGCGCACATGTAGCAAATTTGGCTTTACACATTTTTGATGCTACAAAACCATTGCATAATTTAAGCAATATTGAAAGGGAATACTTACAAGCCGCATCTTTATTGCATGATATAGGTTACCATATTGCCCACAATCAACATCATAAGCATTCATTCTATATTATTCGGAATAGCGAATTATTAGGATTTAATGATAGAGAAATAAATATTATTGCGAATATTGCAAGATATCATCGGAAAAGCCATCCTAAAAGCAATCATAAAGACTTTTCCACGCTCTCGGAAAAATCGCAAAAAATAGTTAAAATTTTAGCAGGTATTTTACGCGTAGCAGATGCTTTGGATAGAACGCATCAACGTAATACAAAAAAATTAAATCTGAAGATTTTTGATAAAAGGATATTACTGGAAATTTCCGGTAGTGCCGAATCACCGGATATTGAAATCTGGAATGTTGGAAGAAGAAAATTATTATTCGAAAAAGTATTCAAAAGAGAATTGGAAATTAA
Source organism: uncultured Melioribacteraceae bacterium (assembly GCA_964496755.1). Lineage (GTDB taxonomy): Bacteria > Bacteroidota > Ignavibacteria > Ignavibacteriales > Melioribacteraceae > CAZCBD01. The sequence continues at coordinate 7,097 of CAZCBD010000003.1, read as the reverse complement.
ATTTAAAAATTGATTTTTAATTTTGATTTTCAAAATCTGAAAAGTTATTTTTAACACTTAAATTTAGAAAAAATAAGGTTGGCAAAGTGAAAGTTTATATTTCAAGATTAGCTGATTTTGTTGGTCAAACAATTACCTTAAAAGGTTGGTTATACAACAAAAGAAAAAGTAGTAAAGTAGTTTTTCTTATGCTTAGAGATGGTACCGGTTTACTTCAATGTGTGGTATTTAAAGGAAATGTTTCAGAAGAATTATTTGATTTTTCAAAAAATATTACCCAAGAATCGTCAATAGAAGTAACAGGTGTTGTAAAAGAAGAACCAAGAGCAGTAGGGGGTTTCGAGCTTGATGTAAATGATGTGAAATTAATATCCGAGTCGCATGACTACCCAATTACTCCCAAAGAACATGGGATTGAATTTTTAATTGATCATCGTCATTTATGGTTACGTTCTCGTAAGCAATGGGCCATTATGAGAATTAGACATCGAATTGTGAAAGCAATTAGAGATTTTTTTGATGATCGCGATTTTACTTTAATGGATGCTCCGATCATTACTCCGAATGCTTGCGAAGGAACTTCAACGTTATTTGAAACAGATTATTTTGATTTGGGAAAAGCATATCTAACTCAATCGGGACAACTTTATGCCGAAGCAGGTGCAATGGCCTTTGGAAAAACATATACATTCGGGCCAACTTTTAGAGCTGAAAAATCAAAAACCAGAAGGCATTTAGTTGAGTTTTGGATGGTTGAGCCCGAAATGGCTTATTTTGATTTAGATGATGATATGGACTTGGCCGAAGAATTCTTAGAGTATATTGTTCAATCCGTATTAAAAGACAGAAGATCGGAATTGGAAATCTTGGAAAGAGATATTTCCAAATTAGAAAAAATCAAAAGACCTTTTCCCAGAATAAGTTATGATGAAGCCATCGAGATTCTGAAAAAAAATGGTGTTGATTTTAAATGGGGTGATGATTTTGGTGCTCCCGACGAAACAATAATTTCAAGTCAATTCGATTCTCCCGTTTTAATCCATAGATACCCTTCCGAAATTAAAGCGTTTTATATGAAACGAGATCCGGAAAATCCTAAAGTTGCTTTGGCAGTAGATGTTTTGGCACCCGAAGGTTACGGAGAAATTATTGGTGGCAGCCAAAGAGAAGATGATATTAATTTATTGCTTGAAAGAATAAAGGAACATAATTTACCGAAAGAATATTTTGAATGGTATTTGGATTTAAGAAGATACGGTTCGGTGCCCCACGCAGGATTTGGTTTGGGAATTGAAAGAACAGTTACTTGGATTTGTGGAATTGAACATGTAAGAGAAACAATTCCATTTCCAAGAATGATTTATAGAAATACACCGTAAGTTAAGCTGCATTGGCAGCTTTTCTTTTAACATTAAATAATTTATTAATCACAATTTTCATGGAAGATATGAAAAATCTAAAATTTATTTTACTAATCGGTTGCTTATTTGTTTTTGCATTTACTTTTACTAATAATAGTTTTGCACAAACTGATTCTTCAAAAAAATCAGTAGCTTCTGAAAAAACTCTAACAAAAGAGTCTTCAAATGAAGCTCATGAAATTAAAGAAAAAGCATCTAATCAAAATGAAGAACAGCATGCTGCTGCTGAAGAACATGCAGAGCATCAACTGCCGTCAACTTATATGGTGATACCTTTTGCTTTATTATTATTAATGATTGCAACAGGTCCATTATTTTATCATCATTTTTGGGAACATCATTATCCCAAAATTGCAATTATACTAGGTTTGTTTACCTCTGCTTATTATTATTTTGTCTTAAATGATTATCATAGTTTGTTGCATACAACGGCAGAGTATTTATCATTTATAGCTTTGCTTGCCTCCCTATTTGTTGCTTCTGGTGGAATTTTAATTAGAGTTGACAAAAAAGCAACTCCATTATTAAATGGAATTTTATTATTTATTGGTGCCGTAATTGCAAATGTTATAGGAACAACCGGAGCTTCCATGTTGTTAATTAGGCCCTTTATTAAAATTAATAAAGGTAGGGTTAAAGCTTATCACATAATTTTCTTTATATTTTTAGTCAGTAACATTGGCGGTGCTTTAACACCAATTGGTGACCCACCTTTATTTTTAGGTTTTTTAAGAGGCGTTGAGTTTTTCTGGACAGTAACTCATGTTTGGTATATCTGGTTGCCGGTTATTGTTTTATTAACAGCCATTTTCATGTTTGTAGATTCAAGAAATAAAGATGGTGCCGAAGAGGAGGAACAATACTCAGGTAAAATTGAGTTTAAAGGACTTAAGAATGTATTTTATTTAATAATTATTATATTATCCGTGTTTATTGACCCCGGTGTTTTAAGTTGGGTGCCAAGTTTATCGCCCCTTCCGTTTGGGATTAGAGAAATCATAATGTTTTCTGTAGTTTATTTTGCTTTCAAAGGAGCAGATAAAGAAATTCTAAAAGAAAATGAATTTGATTTTGAACCTATTAAAGAAGTGGCTTACTTATTTATTGGAATTTTTGCCACTATGATTCCTGCTTTGCAATTAATTGCTCATGAAGCAAACATTTTGGCCGATCAGTTAAATGCCGGAGTATTTTATTGGGCAACAGGTTCATTATCAGGATTTTTAGATAATGCCCCCACTTATTTGAATTTCCTTAGCGCAGCAATGGGAAAATTAGGCTTGGATATTAATAGCGCAGAGCAAGTGAAATCATTACAAACGGTTGCTCCTATTTACTTAAGAGCAATTTCCGTAGGCGCAGTATTCTTTGGTGCAATGTCTTATATTGGCAACGGACCTAACTTTATGGTAAAATCCATTAGTGAGCAAGCCGGTGTAAAAATGCCAAGCTTTTTTGCTTATATAATTAAATACTCATTGCCGATTTTAATTCCGATATTTTTTATTGTTTGGTTGATATTTTTTAACGGATAAATTTAATTAAGGCTGCAAGTGCAGCCTTTTTTTTGATGAAGGAATTGATATGATATCTTTATTTTCTAATAGCCAAATTCGTAATGCCGACAAATATGCAATTGATGAATTAAATATTCCCGGAATTGTTCTTATGGAAAATGCTTCGAATAGCATTTACGGTTTAATTAAAAAACATTTTACTAATTTAAATATTAATGAAACCATTGGAATAATTTGTGGCAAAGGGAATAACGGTGGCGATGGTTTTGCAGTAGCACGTAAATTTGCTAATGACGGTTTTAATGTAATTGTTTTTACGCTTGCTGCTGATAAAGAGCTAAAAGGAGATGCTTTACAAAATTATTCAATATTAAATAATTTAAAATCAAAATTAAACAATATTGAAATAATACAAATTAACAATATCAAAGACTTAAATAAAACAAAAAAATGTGATTACTTAATTGATGCAATTTTAGGAACAGGAAGTGTAGGGAAATTAAAACCACCTTATGATAAAATTGTTGAAGCATTGAATAAGGTTAATGCAAAGAAGATTTCAATTGATGTTCCAACAGGATTAAATTCCGATACAGGTTTTGGAGAAATTGTATTCAATGCAGAATTAACCGTTACATTAGCCGATTATAAAAAAGGATTGTTTGTTAACCATGGGAAGCTTTATTCCGGAAAAATTGAAAAAGGCTCAATTGGAATAGGTTCGGAATATTTTGCTAAGCTGGAAGTAAAGGATTACCTAATTGAACCGGAAGATGCTTTGCACGGAATCCCTAAAACAAAGATTAACGCACACAAATATTCTGCGGGCAAAGTATTAGTGATAGCAGGCTCAAAACAAATGCCCGGTGCTGCTTTTCTTTCTGCCAACTCAGCTGTTCAAGCAGGTGCAGGAGCTGTTTATCTTTTTCTACCCGAAATAGTTGAAATGCAAAATGCAGGAGTTTTTAGTTCACCGATTATAAAAAAATATCCCGATTCGGATTTAGGATTTTTGTCAGAACAAAATATTCATAATTTTGAAGATGAAATTAAATGGGCGGATTCAATATTAATTGGTCCGGGATTAGGCAGAAACTCATTAACAATTACTGCAATAGAGAAAATCTTAAAACACAACAATGAAAATTTTATTATTGATGCCGATGCAATTTATGCAATCTCTAAAATCGGTATTGACAATGTAAAATTGAAAAATAGAATTCTTACGCCTCATTTAAAAGAATTTTCGTATTTGATAGGAAAAGAAATAGAAGAAATAGCAAAAGATCTTCTGAAATACGGCAAAGAATTTGCTACAAAAAACGAAACTTATCTGGTTCTAAAAGGAGCTCCGACTATTATTTTTAACCCGAATGGAGAAGCATTTATTAATTCAGCGGGAAACCAGGGGATGGCAAAATTTGGAGTTGGCGATGTATTGGCCGGACTTATTTCGGGATTTGTTGCTAAAACAGAAAATAAAGAGAACGCAATAATTTCTTCGGTTTACATTCATAGTCTTTCTGCCGATTTACTTCTAAAAAAACAAACTGAATTTGGAATATCTGCAGAAAAAATAATTAACAATATACCTACTACAATAAAATTCTTGGAAAATTCTATTAATGTTTAGAATAAATAAAACTTTCATTAAATACAGTTTGCTTTTTTATTGGTTATTAATTTTAGTGTTAACATCATTCCCGGCAGATACAATTCCACAACCGGGTATTTCAGATAAAATTGCTCATTTTGCAGCATATTTTGGTTTATCGGTACTCGCCTTTTTGTTTTGGGAAAATAATAATGTGAGTTTAAGTGTTTCGAAATACGAACTAAAAATATTATTAATATTAGCAGCTTATGGTTTGTTCGATGAAATTCATCAAATATTTATACCGGGAAGAAGTTGTGAATTTTTAGATTTTGTAGCAGATTTATCGGGAACTTTAATCGGCTATATTTTTATAAAGGTTATTCTTAACAAAAGAGTAATTATTCTACGAAAGAAAAAATAACGAAAATCTATTAAATGCTTAATTAATAATTGACAATAGGAATTTGTTTTTTTAATTTACGTAGCGTATAATTTTGTTACTCAAGGAGGTTACATTGGCATTAACAAAAAATCCAAAGTTCGATCTGAAATTAAAATTTAGACGTATCTTTGAGACTAGCTTGATTATTTCTTTAGCTTTACTAATTATCGCATTTAAATATTTTCCGCGATTCGAAAAAGAGAAAAAAGTAATTCAAGTTATAGAAGAAGAAATAAAAGTGGCTGATATTCAAAATACTTCACAGGAGAAAAAACCACCTCCACCACCAAAACCTCCTGTGCCTATTGAAGCCCCTTCTGATGATGTTCTTGAAGATATAGAAATTGATGATCTTGAACTTGATATTGACGAAGAAGTTACAGCTCCTCCTCCTCCGGTTGAAGAAGAAGAGGAAGAAGAGGAACCTACTTTTTTTCTTGCAGTACAAAAGATGCCTGCACCTATTGGTGGAATAGCTGCAATTCAAGCTAAAATAACTTACCCTGAATTTGCTAAAAGAGCTGGTGTTCAAGGCAGAGTTCTTGTGAAAGCTTTTGTTCGCAAAGATGGTACGGTTGCAAAAGTAGAATTAATTAAAGGTATTGGAGCAGGTTGCGATGAAGAAGCTATGAAAGCTGTTAAAGCAACTAAATTTTCGCCCGGTATGCAAAGAAATAAGCCCGTGCGTGTTCAAGTTACTGTTCCTGTGTACTTTAAGCTTGAGTAAATAATTGTGGGAAAACAATTTATTTAATAAAAAAGGCGCTAAAAGCGCCTTTTTTATTTCATGCAATTCAATGTTATAATTACATCAGTTTAATTTCATTTTCAATTTCTTTTGTCAATCTTTTCAGATCTTCCAACTTTGTTAACGGATTAATTAATATTACTCTGAATTGGTTTTCACCATTTAAATTGGCAATATTAAAAAAGGCTTTTCCTGTTGATCTAATTTTATTTCTTACTTTTAAGTGAATCTTGTTTAATGTTTGTTTGTCAATTGAATTATTTAACGGTTTGTATTTAAAACATACAATTGGTGAAATTGGTTCGTACGAAGGCTCAAAAATAATTGAAGATTTTAAATATTCATAAAATTCTTCCGTAAGTTTTATTCTTGATTCGGCTATTTCTTTTAATTGAATTGTTCCGTAAGATTTCCATAATAACCAAGTTTTTAGGGCATCGAATCTTTTGCCGCATAATATTGTTTGGTGCCCCAAATCTTCTGTAATCGGGTAATTATTGTTTTCTCTGTGATGAAAAAGATAATCTGCATTTGAGTTGAAACTTTCGTTAAATTCTTTCGGGTTTTTTAGAATTAAAACAGTTGAAGTTAAAGATGAATGCAAGGATTTATGAGTGTCCCAAGAAATGCTGTCAACATATTTAATTCCATTTGAAAACAAAGAAAATTTGGAAGTAAGAGCTAATCCGCCTCCAAAAGCAGCATCAACATGAACCCTAATATTATTGTCTTTACAAATCTTTCCTGCTTTTTCTATCGGGTCAATTCCGCCCGTAACAGTGTTACCAACTACAAAGACGGCTGCAATAATTTTTTGTTTTTTTTCTTTTGCGGATTGAATTTTATTTTTTAAATCTTCAATAAGCAATTCATTACGATTATTGGTTTTTAGCAAAACAATATTTTTTGTACCTAAACCCAATAAATTTGCTGCGTTAAATATTGAATAGTGAACTGTCTCGGAGCAAAGAATAACAGGGTTTTCCGAAAGATCGATACCGGTTTCTTTGCAATTTGGAAACAATTTGTTTCTTGCAATTGATAATGCCATAATATTTGCTAAAGAACCTCCGGGTAAAAATATACCGCCCGAATTTTCAGGCATACCCAGTAAATTACTCATCCATTTTATCACGGTTCTTTCGCTGAACAGTTTTCTGCTTATCGATTTTCTTAAGATCTTCCTTCAATTTAGAAATCTTATCTAAAATAATTCGACGGTCAGTTTCAATCTGCGTTTCACCCGGTCCACGCATTCCTATACCACCACGCTGACGCTCAAGGTGTGTCCAAAGACCCGTTAGTCTTGGTAATAGATATTGATATTGTGCTAGTTCAACTTGAGTCTTTGCATTCGCAGTTTGGGCACGAC
>CAZCBD010000002.1:0-34893 GCA_964496755.1 uncultured Melioribacteraceae bacterium | reverse complement strand
ACTGAGCCTGTCGAAATCATACTGAGCCTGTCGAAATCATACTGAGCCTGTCGAAATCATACTGAGCCTGTCGAAGTATGCGGGGGAGTTTTTCAATAAACCGTTTTTTATTTTTTTTTCACCCTTCGACAGGCTCAGGGTTCAGATTTCGCTCAGGGTGGGGGTTTTAATCAGGTTCAAATTTTAACTTTTGTGGATTTATTATTATATCTATTGTTGTGCAGTTTATTTTTTACTGCGGTTTCTTGAATTTATATTTTCAATTTTAGTAAAATCAGCGTCTGTTTTTTTTAATTGCTTAAACTCAGGTAACAAAACAAATACTGTAATAATAGCAGAAAGCAAATCTGCTATCGGAAAAGAATACCAGATGCCGTTTAGTCCAAATAAATTAGGAAGAATCAAAATAAGCGGAATTAAAATAATTGTTTGTCGTAAAAGTGCCAAAAACATAGCTTGTCCGGCTTTGCCAATTGCTTGATAATATCCTCCTCCAATCATCTGAAAGCCGATAATAGGAAGCATAAGAATGATTATCCGAAGAGCATAACTTCCCAACTCTACTAATTGGATATCATTACTAAAAATTTTCATTATTTGTGTGGGGAAAAAGAATAAAATAAAAAAGCAAGTTAATGAAAAAATTGTACTCCACAATGATGCCGTATTAAAAACCTTTTTAACTCTTTTAAAATTTCCGGCACCGTAATTAAAACCTGCAATGGGCATAAACCCCTGTGCTATTCCGATTAAGGGCAAAAATACAACCCGCATTATTCGATTAATAATACCAAAGGCAGCAACAGCAATTTCACCTCCGAAAACTACCAGCAAATTATTTAATAATGCCGATAGAATTCCTTGTGCACCGTGGCGAACAGATGAAGCCGCGCCAATTGCAAAAGTTTCTTCTGTTATTTTTTTGTCTAATTTTAAATTAGCAAATAAAAATTTAAGTTCACTTTTTCCTGATTTATAATAATAAAGCAGATAAATAAAAGTAAATAATTGTGCAACGTTGGTGGCCCAAGCGGCGCCTTTTACTCCAAGGTCGAATACGAAAATGAAAATAGGATCAAGGATAATGTTTGCAATTGCAGCAATTAAGAGTGAAAACATCGAATGTTTTGCGTTTCCTTCGGCTCGGATGATATTATTTATTGCCATCGCAAAATTGAGTAAAAACAATCCGGGAAGTAAAACAATAAAATAGTCGTAAGCCGATTGATAAATTTCTCCTTGTGCTCCAAACAAAATTAAAACCGGTTTAATAAAAATGTAACCGAAGCAAACAATAATGAAACTAAACGCAAAAATTAAGGTCAGCAAATTGCCAAAAACACGATTTGCACTTTTTAAATCATCCGCACCCAAAAATCGGGAAATTAGCGAAGCACTACCAACACCGATAGTTTGCCCCATAGTTGTAATAATCATTTGAATGGGAAACACAACCGAGACACCTGCAATTGCAAGAGTTCCGACGCCACGACCCACAAATATCGTATCAACAATATTATAAAGTGCAATTACCAGCATTCCAATTGTAGCCGGTGCCGAAAGATTAAAAAGTAATTTACTTATTTTTTCAACACCCAGTTTTTTGCTTTTTTGCACTTACTTTTCCTTTAAAATTAAATTATTAAATCTTGAATTATTTCCCCATTTCAGGATATCCAATCTTACCTGCTGTATGCCACGGGGTATCATCCCTAATGCTTTTGCAGTGCCAAAAGATAAATCTATAATTCTATCGGAACGATAAGGCATTCGGTCATTAATTCTAATAATTGTTTTTTTTCCGTTTTTCAAATTTGTTACTCTAATAATGGTATTCATAGGATAAGTTGGATGTGCTGCCGTTAAACCGTACATATCATAAACTTCGCCGTTAAATGTTATTCTACCATGAAATTGTTCTGCATAAAAAGAAGCCATTCCAACTACGGATTTTATTGGCTTTAATTTTAAATAATTATTATTTTTTTGTGTTTCTAATTTGGTTGATTGTTTATTATCGGGTTTTACGAAAAACTTAGGGGCTGGAAGGCATCCAAACGTAATAATTAATAATGGCAATATTTTTAAATAATTTTGTAACAATATGAATAATTTAGCGTCAATTTAGTATGCATTTAAAAATATAACAAATGTAAACAAAACTTTTATTATTTAATAAATTAATTAAGCAAACAAATAAGGAAAAATTATGAAAAGAATTTTCACATTGTTTTTTTTATTGCTCTTTTTTATTTCAGTTAATTTTGGGCAAGGGAAAAGAATTGATTTCGTAGAATATGATTTGGAAAATGGATTACATGTTATTTTACATCAAGATAATTCAACTCCAATTGTAAACTTTTCTGTTCTATATCATGTAGGTTCAAAAAACGAACAACCAAATAGAACCGGCTTTGCACACTTTTTCGAACATTTGATGTTTGAAGGTTCCGATAATATTGATCGTGGAGAGTATTTCAAATATGTAACAAATAATGGTGGAACAAACAATGCATTCACATCTTTTGATTTCACTTATTACTATGAAATTTTACCCTCCAATCAGTTTGATTTGGGTTTATGGTTGGAATCAGAAAGAATGATGCATTTGAAAGTAGATAGTATTGGCGTTGAAACTCAGAGAAAAGTAGTAAAAGAAGAAAGAAAACAAACATTGGAAAATAGACCTTACGGTTCTATTCTAGAACAAATATTTTCGCACGCATACAAAGTACACCCTTACAGATGGATTCCGATAGGTTCAGCTCAATATATAGATCAAGCTACATTAAGCGAATTCATGGATTTTTATAAAACTTATTATGTACCGAATAATGCATGTTTGGTTTTGGCCGGGGATTTTGAAATTGAAGAGGCAAAAAAAGAAATAGAAAAATATTTTGGAGAAATTCCGCGCGGAACAAAACACATTTACAGACCGAATGCAAAATCTGTGGCTAAAAGATTTGCCAAAATGGGCATTAAACAAAAAGAAGAAGTTGAATTAAAAGATATAGTTGAACCGAAACAAACAGAAGAAATAAGAGACATAGTTTATGATAATATTCAGCTTCCTGCCGTAATTCAGGCTTATCATATGCCTGCTCAGGGTGAAAAAGATTATTATGCATTTCAGATGTTAAGTACACTTCTTTCCGGTGGAAACAGTTCCAGAATACAAAAGCAAATTGTTGACAAAAAACAATTGGCCGTAGGTGCTGCGGCAATTCCCTTACCGCTTGAAGATCCGGGTTTGTTTATAACTTATGCAATTGCAAATATGGGAGTTAAACCTGAAGATTTAGAAAAAGAAATTGATATTGAAGTGGAAAAAGTTAAAAATGAATTAATTAGCGACAAAGAATTTCAAAAATTAAGAAATCAAATTGAAAATAAATTTCTGAGCAAAAACAGTTCCGTTTCTTCCATTGCGCAAGAATTGGCTACTTATTACACATTGTTCGGTAATACGAATTTAATTAACACTGATCTGGAAAATTATTTGAATGTAACAAAAGAGGATATTCAAAGAGTAGCAAAGCAGTATCTTACAAAAGAGAACAGAACGGTACTTTACTATTTACCGAAATCCCAAAAACCTGCGGATAATAAAAATTTGGATAATAAATAGTTTAATGTTGAAAATTTTGATATAAAATGGAGTTTAATAAAATGAAAAATAAAATTTTAGTAATGCTTTTGATGCTAACTTCTTTTTTATTTGCACAAGTTGATAGAACAAAAGCACCTGAAGCTGGTCCGGCACCTGAAGTTAAAATTGCCGATTATCAATCGTTTCAATTGGAAAACGGCTTAAAAGTGTATGTTATTGAAAATCATAAATTACCCAGAATTGATATTCGTCTTGTATTTAAAACCGATCCCGTTCTTGAAAAAGAAAATGTAGGTTATATTAGTGCAATGGGAAATTTGCTTCGGAGAGGAACTAAGAATAGACCCAAAGATCAACTGGATGAAGAAATCGATTTTATTGGAGCTTATATAAATACATCTTCGAATTTTTGTAGTGCAGGCGGACTTTCTAAATATACTGATAAAATAATGAATCTTTTTTCAGATGTGATATTAAATCCGGATTTTAAAAACGAGGAATTAGATAAAATAAAAAAACAGGAATTATCCGGTTTAAAAATGGCTCAGACTGATCCTAATTCAATTATGAAAAGTGTGAGTGAAGCTCTTATTTACGGAAAAAATCATCCTTATGGAGAAATAAAAACAGAAGAATCCGTTAATTCAATTACTATTGAAATGTGCCAAAAATATTATGATGAATATTTCAGACCCAATGTAGCACACATGGCAATAGTTGGCGATATATCAGTAGACAAAGCAAAAGAATTGGTTGAAAAGTATTTTGCTAAATGGCAAAAAAAAGAAGTGCCTACTTTTAAATATAAACTTCCAAGAAAACCTTTGGTTAGAAAAGTAGCAATAATTGATAATCCGACCGGAGTTCAGTCGGTTGTAAAAATTGCATATCCTATAAAATTAAAACTATCAGACAAAGATTATTTTCCGTTGAAAATACTAAATCATGCTTTCGGTGGTTCTGCAACAGCCAGATTATTTATGAACTTGAGAGAAGATAAAGCCTATACTTACGGTGCTTATTCAACATTTTCGCCCGATGAATTAATTGGAGATTTTTCTGCTTGGTGTCAGGTTAGAAATGCTGTTACGGATAGTTCAATTACAGAAATTATAAAAGAAATGAAAAAGGTTCGTGAAGACGGTATAACAACCGAAGAAATAGAAGCAGCAAAGAAATACATAATCGGTTCATTTGCGCGTTCCCTAGAAAGTCCTCAAACAATAGCAAGTTTCGCATTAAACATAGCTATTTATAATCTTCCGAAAGATTATTACAAAAATTATTTGAAGGCAGTAAACTCAGTAACTTCAACTGATATTAAGAAAATTGCAAGAAAATATTTTACACCAAACAAAGCTTGGGTAATTGTTGTAGGCAAGGCAGATGAGGTTGCCGATAAAATGAAACAATTTAGTCCAAGTGGAAAAATTCATTATTACGATTTTAAAGGTAACGAATACGATCCGTCGTTAAAAGCTTTACCTTCGGATGTAACCATTGAATCGATTATGAACAAATATATAAAAGTATTGGGTGGCGTTGAAAAAATTAAAAATATCAAAGATAAAACCGTAGTTATGGAAGGTGAAATTCAAGGGCAAAAAATGATAATTGAAACTATTCAAAAAGCCCCTAATAAAATTGCTACAAATATTACTGCAGGACCAATGGTAATTAAAAGTGTTTTTGATGGTGAAAAAGGAACCGTATCAATGATGGGCCAAGAAAAACCCATTGAAGGAGCTCAGCTTGAACAAATGAAAATACAAGCTGATATGTATGCTCAATTAAAATGGAAAAACAATATTGATAAATACAAGTTGCTCGGAACAGAAAAAGTAAACGGAAAAGATACTTATAAAGTATCATATGCTCCGACGGAAAAAATTCTAACTGTAATGTTTTATGATGTTGAAACCGGTTTATTATTAAAAACCGTTACATCAGTTAGCACTCCGCAAGGACCGCAAAATACTACAGTAGAGATTAAAGAATATATGGATGTTGACGGTTATAAAATTCCCGCAAAAATATCTAACCAAAATGGAATGATGAATTTTGAGTTAACTACTACAAAAGCGGAAATTAATAAAGGGGTTGACGATTCAATTTTCAAATAATATTTAGTTAAATTTATTTTAAAGGCTGCTTTTTTAAGCAGTCTTTTTTTGTTTTAAAATATTCAACTTGGAATTAAAAAGTTTGATTAAACCATCCGAAAAGCAATTCCGGCAGCAGATACAAAAAGATTACTTTGCTGTTCAACAAATTTATTTTCAGTCGGATTTTTAAATTTAATTTTTTGAAAAGGATTTATTTTAATCGGGATAATATTCAGAGTATTGCCTATTTGTTCAATTAAACTATCCGAGATATTTTCACCGCAAATAAAAGATTTTGAAATTTTACTTAATTTAAAATTAATATTTTCAGAAACAAAATCTTGAATTGCCGGAATTAATTTCTGAAAATCCGTAATTTTTTTTGAATGAAAGGTAAAAATATTGGATTTATCAAATATGATGACGGAAAAGTTTGACTCGGAAATATAAATGCTTAACGCTGTTTCTTTGTTTCCCAAATTGGCTTCGGGTTTAATAATTAAATTAGCTGCCAAATGTGCATTGTCGATATATTTTAATATTAAATTATTTCGGACACAAAATTTATGAAGAGTTTTTAAAATATTAATATTAATTGTAACTACTATTAATGCATTTTGGTCGGAAACTTTAATTGTTTGAACAGTATAGTTATTAAAATTTTCTTGCGGGAAAAGTATGGATAAATTCCAAATTAAATTTTCTTTCAAATCATTTCTCATTAATGTTTCGTCAACAGGCAAAGAAACAATTTTAAAGAAATTATTAGGTAAAGAAAATGAAACTAAATTTGAAGAAAAATTATTGCGAAGCTGCAATTCATGAAAAGCTGTTTCAAGCAGAGAAACCGCTTTGGTTTCTTTTAAATTGGGGCAAAAGAATTCTTGAAAAAATTCTTCATCAACAACGTTTAAAAAAAAATCATTACCTTCGGGGCAAACTTCAACAACTTGAAGTTTGCCCGAAGTTAAATTTATACCAATATGATCTTTAAATAAAGACACTTATTGTTTTGCCTATTTATTCCCACGAAGCAGTATTAATTAAAGCATCTCTTTCCAAGTCGCCAATTGTTCCATAGCCATCGGGTGAAGCTAAATAATATTTTGAGCCAATAATAATAGTTGTATCTATACCTCTAAATCTTCCTCGATGATCAAAAGTAGAATCGGTTTTTACCGTAGTGTCAACTTTTAATATAAAGAATTTATGAGATTTTGGGGAATAGAATAATGAATCAAAATCCAATCTACCGTTTGTTAAAGTATCAAAAGGATTTGTCGGTTTCATTGAAAGTGAATCATAACCGTTTATTTTAGCAAGAACAGTAGAATCGGTTTTAATGAATAAAATTAAGCTGTCAAGATTATCGGTAAATTTTTTAAACTTATTTTTCCATAAGATTTCAGCTTGGCGAATATTATTCATACGTAAATGCGATTCTTGTGTCCAATAATTTTCATTATCCAATTTTTCTTTCGGTATGAAATAAGCAACTTCAGCAAGTACATAAACTAAAACTAGGATAACCACTGTAAGAATAATATGGATATACATTGGTTCGGTTTTTTTCATGTTGTCCCTCCGGGTAAAAGATTCTTATTTTATTATAATATACATTTTTAATTTCTGAAATTTTTTGTTTCCAATTCCGTTTACTTTTTTTATTTCTTCTATCTTATTAAAGTTACCGAATTGTTTTCTAAATTCAATAATTTTTTTTGCTGTTTTTTCACCAATTCCGGGTAAACTTTTTAGTAGATTAATTCCGGCTTTATTAATATTTATTTTAGTAACAGTACTTTTAACATTAGAATTGGTGTTATTTTTAATATTGCGATTCCTAAGATCTAAAAGTTCTTGATCATTATCAACATTTTTTTCTTTATGTAGCGAAAGATTTCTTTTATGTTCAAATTCTTTATTGTTATTAATTCGGCTAATTTTGGAATAGTACAGACTGTCGATTTTTGCATAGTTGTAACTTGAATTTATCGAATATGTTTTATTAAAAAGAGAAAAAGATAATAAGCAAACAAAAACAAAGGATAAAATGATAAGAATACGAATTTCATTTTTATTGAAATTAAATTTTTCAATTTTATTTTTCATATTACGATATGCTTAAATTGTTTAAGCTTAATATATTTTAGTTGATTATTATTTTACTTTAATATTTGGTTGTGTTTGCAATTCAGTTAAAAGTTCTTTTTCCTTTTGAGTAATTTTATTTGGCACCTTAATATTTATTTTTACCAATTGGTTGCCAACACCGTGTCTGTTTAAATGTTTAATTCCTTTGCCTGTCATTTTTAAATATTTACCGGCTTGCGTACCCGGATCAATTTTCAATTTTACTCTACCGGTTAAAGTAGGTATTTCTACATTTGTACCTAAAACGGCTTCGGGATAACTTATTTCCAATTCATAAATAACATCATCATCTTCGCGAACAAAATACTCATGTTTCTTTTCGTGAAAGATTACAATTAAATCTCCCGATCTACCGCCTTGTTTTCCTGCATGACCTTCTCCGTGTAAAGTCATGTAACTATTATCAACAACACCTGCAGGAACATTGATTTTAATTGTAGATTCAGAATGTACTCTTCCTTCACCTTTGCAGGAGGCACATTTTTTCAAAATAACTTTTCCCGTGCCGCCACAATTTGTGCAGGCTGTAATATTTACAAATTGTCCGAAAAGTGATCTGGAAACTTGCTTAACTTGGCCGGCACCGTTACAGACCGGACAGGTGCTGTAAGAATTATTATCATGGGCACCTGTTCCGTTACATGAAGAACATTTTTTATATTTCTTCAGTTTTACTTTTTTAACGGTTCCTTCTGCAATTTCTTCTAAAGTTAAATTCAAAGTAATTTTTAAATCTGCTCCCGGAACCCCTGTTGGCTTGGCACTACTTCTTGAATGAGAAGATCTTCCTCCGCCAAAGAAATCGTCAAAAATAGAACTGCCACCAAAAGCTCCGCCAAAAATGTCGGAAAAGTTCGAAAATATATCTTCGAAATTTGAATATGTATGATAATCCTGGCCTCCTCTTAATCCGTCATGACCAAATTTATCATATTTAGCACGTTTTTGATCATCTTTCAGAACTTCATATGCTTCTGCGGCTTCTTTAAATTTTTCTTCCGCTTCCTTATCGCCCGGGTTTCTATCCGGATGATATTTCATTGCTAGTTTTCTGTAGGCCTTTTTTAGTTCTTCCTGATTTGCATTTTTTTCAACACCAAGTATTTCGTAATAATCTCTTTTCGACATTTATTTTTTCCTTTTGCTAAACCTAATTTAATAATTGAATTTACTCGACAGCTTTACTTACAATTACTTTAGCATGTTTAATCACTTTATCTTTAAATGTGTAACCCTGTTCAACAACTTGGAGTATGGTGTTTTCGGGTACGTTAGTTGAAGGTTGTTGCATCAAAGCATCGTGTAAATTGAAATCAAATTCTTTTCCTTCGGCTTCAATTTTTTTTACATCCATTTCTTCAAATGCTTTTTTAAAATTATTGAAGATTAAAATAACACCCTGTTTAATGTTTTCAATATTTTCATTCTCTCCGAAATGACTAACGGTTTTTTCCAAATCCGTGTATATTTTTAGCATCTTCAAAATAAAGGGTTCACTGGCATATTTCAAAAGTACTTCTTGTTCTTTTTCCGTTCTGCGTTTGTAATTTTCAAATTCGGCAGCTTTTCTTTGGAGCATTTCTTTTAATTCGTTTTTTTCTTTTTCCAACTCTTCGATTTTACTATTTAATATTTCCAGCTCCTTTGCAATTTCTTTCGGAGTTTTTTTTGAATAGGAATCTTTTTTTGAATGAGAATCTTTTTTCGAACTACTTTTCTTTTTAGTCGATTTTTTAGATTCTTTAGAATCCGATTTTACTTCATTGCCATTTGATTTTTCATTATCATTTTTTTCAACAAAAGTTTGTTTGTCAATGGTTTCATTATTTTCGTTACTTAATTTTTCCTTCATTTTTACCTTTTCTTTTTTTGTCATTCCTTCAACTTCCTAAAATGATTATGAAAATTATTTTTTTAACTCTTTTTATTTTTTTAATTCTTTGCTCAATAAATCGGCAATGTAAATTATTGCCGCAATAGATTTATTATATTGCATTCGCTTTGGGCCAATTATACCAATTGTTCCGTTTATATTTGAAATATTATATTTTTTTGCAATTAAACTGTATTTGGTAAACAATTTATTTTGATTTTCTTTTCCAATGCTTATATAAACATCTTTATCTTCAAAATTTTTAGTTTCCAAAAAATGAATTATTACATCTTCGTCTTCAATTAATTCAATTACACTTTGAAATTGAGTGTGATCTTCAAATTCAGGTTGTTTAACTATATTTTTAATTCCGGCAACATAAATTTTTTCTATTCCCTTTTCGTCGGTAAATACCTTATCAATTGAATCCAAAAATACTCTGATTACAGGTGTATATTCAGGTTCATAATTTTTTAATCTTTCGGCAAAAGTTTTTCTGATTTCAGAAAAGTCTAATCCGGATAATTTTTCATTTAAAATCTGTTCAACGGAACTTAATTTTTTTTCATTTATTTCGGCATTCAGTTCCAAGGTAATTGTTTTTACCAAACCCGATTGTACTGCAACAACAACCAAAATACGGTTAGTAGAAAGACTTAAAATTCGGATTTTCTCCAATTTTGCCTGTCTAAGATTCGGATATGTAACACAAGCCAATTGATTTGTGATTTTGCTTAAAACAGAAGCTGTTAATTTCAAAATATCATTAGTTTCTTCAGAATTATTTACTAATACATTTGCAATTAAATTCTTTTGAACATCATCTAAATTGACGGGAACCATTAAAGAATCAACATAAAACCTATATCCATTATCAGTGGGCACCCTACCGGCGGAAGTGTGCGGATGCTTCAATAAGCCGTTTTCCTCCAAATCGGACATTATATTTCTAATTGTTGCGGCAGATAAATTCAAATTGCTTTTCTTCGATAGATTGCGTGAACCTACCGGAGAAGCAGTGATTATAAATTGATGTATAACATCTCGCAATATTATTTTTTCGCGTTCGCTTAATTGAAACATTTTATTGAAATAGTTTTACTTTAATTCAAATTTTCCGAACTAATAAGATAGTTATTTTATTGTTTTTTTTCCTTTTTTGAATACTATTTGATTAAAATAATTTTAATTGGTTTCTACAAAAAAAATTGCCCAAAGTTTCCTTTTCTCTTTTTTTGGTCGTATTTTTGAAAATTAAATAATTTAATTTTTGGAGTAAAGTTGACTATAGATTATAAATCTGCAGGCGTAAATTTAAAAGCCGGTGAAAACACAGTGGATTTAATAAAGGATTTGGCAAAATCTACATTTAATGAAAATTGTATTACGGGGATAGGACATTTTGGTGCTTTTTACGAATTGGATTTTTCTGAATACAAATCGCCGGTTTTAGTATCCAGCGTTGATGGTGTTGGAACTAAGTTAATGGTTGCTATCATGATGGATAAGCATGATACGGTTGGGCAAGATTTAGTTAATCATTGTATTGATGACATTGCCGTTGGCGGAGCAAAACCATTGTATTTTATGGACTATATGGCATTTGGAAAATTAGATCCGAATAAAGCCGCTTCTATTGTAAGTGGTTTTGCAAAAGCTTGTAAAGAAAATAATATGGCTTTAATTGGTGGCGAAACTGCCGAAATGCCCGGTATGTATTCGGTTAATGATTATGATTTATCCGGTACAATTGTTGGCGTGGTGGAAAAGGAAAAAGCCATTGATGGCAAAAAAGTTGAATCCGGTGATATTTTGATTGGTTTTGATTCAAACGGTTTGCATACAAACGGCTATTCGCTTGCAAGAAAGGTTTTATTCCCGAAGTTTAATGTTAATGATAAGGTTGACGGACTTCAATTATCAATTGGTGAAGAATTACTCAGAATTCACAAATCTTATTTAACGTTAATTACCGAATTAAAAGAGAATGTCGATATTCATGCTTTTTCGCATATAACCGGCGGTGGAATTATTGGAAATACAAAAAGAGTGGTACCGAAAAAATTATCTATTGATATTGATTGGACTTCGTGGGAAATGCAGCCGATTTTCAGATTAATACAAGAGACCGGTAACATTTCCGATGATGAAATGAGAGATGTATTTAATACCGGTATCGGACTTATTTCGATTGTGAATACGAAAGATGTTGAAAAAGTTTTAGAAATTGCAAAAAATCAAAATCAGAATGCAAGAGTAATTGGTAAAATAAAATAAATTTAAAGCTCCGTTTTTAGGAGCTTTTTTAATGCTTTCCAAAAAATATTTAATCTGAAAGTAAAAAAATGTTTATAGATACTCACTCCCATTTATTTTTTGAAGATTTTAATGACGATATAGAACAAGTAATTTTAAATGCAAAAGAAGCAAGTGTAAAAAAAATTATTGTTCCGGGTACGGATTTTAAAACTTCAAAACAAGCAATAAAATTGGCAGAAAAATTCGAAAATGTTTTTGCAGCGGTTGGCACTCATCCGCATGACACGGCAGGGTGGAACCCGAATATGGTGAAAGATTTTTTTGAATTGGCCAAACATCACAAAGTAGTGGCAATTGGTGAAATCGGACTGGACTATTATTACGATTATTCGCCGAAGGAAAAACAAATTGAAGCTTTTCGCCAACAATTAAATTTAGCTGTTAAATTGGGGTTGCCGGCAATTATTCATAACAGAGATGCAAATAAAGATACGATGAATATTTTAAGAGAATATTCCAAAACAAATTTAAAAGCTCAATTACACTGTTTTGCCGGTTCACTGAAAGACGCTTCAGAATTAATTGAATTGGGTTATTTAATTTCATTTACAGGGAACATAACTTTTAAAAAAGCAGACACTCTTCGCAAAATTGTAAGCGAAATACCACTTGAAAATCTGATGATTGAAACAGATGCGCCGTTTATGAGTCCGGTTCCTTTTCGAGGTAAAAGAAATGATCCTTCCAAAATACCGTTCATCGCTGAAAAATTGGCCGAACTTAAAAATGTAACTGTTGATAAAGTAGCTGAAATTACTACTCAAAACGCAGAACGGTTTTTTAATTTAAAACAAGATCATAAATCCGTTTTAATTTATCAATTGGGCAATTCTCTTTATATCAATATTACAAATAGATGTAATGCCAAATGTATATTTTGTAAGAGATTAAATAATTTAACCTTAAATAATTTCAATTTAAAATTAATTAAACCGAATGAACCTACCGCCGAAGAATATATTTCTAAAATTGACAATCCGAAATTATATGATGAAATTGTGTTTTGCGGATTTGGTGAACCAACAATTCGTTGGGAGGTAATAAAACAAATTGCAAATTATGTTAAAAGCAACGGCGGTAAAACCAGATTAAATACAAACGGCCATGGGAATTATATCAATAATAAAAATATAGCCTGCGAATTTGAAAACTTGATCGACACTGTTTCAATTAGTTTAAATTCTTCGGACAGAAAAAAATATTCGCAGATAATGAACATAGATGAACATTTATTTGATGAAATGATTAGTTTTACAATCGAAGCAAAAAAACACTCAAAAGTTATTTTTACCGCTGTTGATATTGATGAAATTAATATAAACGAAACTGAAAAATTTGCATCGAATTTAAATGTGGAATTTAGAAAAAGAAATTACAAATAAATTTTTAGGATGGCTGTTTTGAAAAAGATTTCATTTTTTGTTGTTATGTTACTTTTATTTATTAGTTGTTCATCCAAAAAAAAGGAAAGTGATAAAAAAACAAAAAAATTATTTACGCTTATCACATCAAATAAAATTCCGCAGTTTGATGAATCGAATGCATACGATTTAGTTTACAAACAAGTTTCTTTGGGACCTCGAAATCCTAATTCCAAAGGGCATAAGGCTGCTAAAGAATTTTTTAAAAATTATTTTTCCATAAATTCCGATACATTAATCCAACAACATTTTATTTATCCCGGATATAATGGTGAAAAACTTGAGTTAACGAATTTTATTGCCCGTTATAACCCCTCTGCCCAAAATAGAATTATTCTTTCGGCGCATTGGGATACAAGACCCAGAGCGGAAAAGGACAAAAAATATAAAAACAAACCGATACTTGGTGCAAATGATGGTGCAAGCGGAGTTGGAATTTTATTGGAATTAGCACGTGTGCTAAAACAAAATCCCGTTGAGTATGGTGTTGATATAATTTTATTTGATGGCGAAGATTACGGTAAAGAACACGATTTGGATTTATATTGTTTGGGTTCAAAATTTTATTCCGCAACTATAAAAAAGAATAAACCCAAATTCGGAATACTTCTTGATTTAGTTGGTGATATTGATGCAAAATTCAAAATTGAAGAATCATCGAATGTTTATGCTAATGAAATTGTAAGTCTTGTTTGGGGTATTGCAAAAAAAATTAATGCCGATAAATTTATTACAAGCCACAGTGCATCAATTTACGACGACCATATTCCTTTAAATAATTCGGGAATTAAAACCGTTAATATTATTGATGCCGATTTGGTTGGTGCTGAAACAAATGTTGAAAGAAGAAATTATTGGCATACATTAAAAGATGATATGTCAAATATTTCAAAAAAAACTCTGAAACAAGTTGGTGATGTTCTTGTAAATTTAATATATTCTCTAAAATTTCAGAGGTGAAAAATGAAAAAATTTAGAAAATATTTAATTAAAACCGATCCTTTCGATCCGGATGTATTAACAAATTTACTTTGGACATTGGAAATAAACGGTATTACGGAAGAGGAAAACTCCATTATTGTTTATCTTGATGAAAATAGTCCGGAAAACAGTAAAACAATAACCGATTTGCTAAATAGCATGAAAGAAAATAATCAAATAAATTCCTTTTTTATGAGCGAAGATTTAATTGAAGATAAAAATTGGAATGAAGAATTTGAACGCAATACAAATGTGGTTGAGATAAATGAAAGAATTGCTATTAAACCTACATTTAAAAAATTTAACCCGAAACAAGGGCAATTAGTAATTCAAATCGATCCCAAAATGTCTTTTGGTACAGGAGAACATGAAACAACAAAATTGGTTTTAACACTACTTGAAAAATATGTACCTAAAAACGGAAAAGTTTTAGATGTGGGAAGTGGAACCGGAGTGCTTGCAATTGCTTCGGTTTTGTTGGGAGCCGATTTTGCTTTTGGTGTTGACAATGATGAATGGTGCTTGCTTAATGGAAACGAAAATGTTCAGCTTAATAAAGTTGAAGATAAAGTTAAAATTATTTTAGGCACAATTTCCGACATTGAAGAAAATAATTTCGATCTGGTAATTGCTAATATTAATAAACATATTTTGATGGGTTTGGATAAAGATATATCATTAAAAATTTCCGAAACAGGCAAATTAATTTTATCGGGGTTATTAAATAAAGATGAAAATGATATTTTAGAAATATACTCTAATGCCGGATTTAAATTAATTGAGAAACTTCAAATGAATGAATGGATTGCCTTAGTTTTTAAAAAGTAATTATGAAAAATAAATTTTATACAGAATTTGACTTGGAGAGATTAAAACTAAGTTCTACCGATCAATACAGAACATATTTTCAAGTTGATAGGGACAGAATTATTCATTCATCTGAATTCCGAAGGCTGCAAGGCAAAACGCAAGTCTTTTTACCGGGTGAATATGATTATTATCGTACTCGTTTAACCCATTCTATTGAGGTTTCTCAAATCGGACGTTCAATTTGTAACTATCTTAAAATAAAAGAGTTTAAAATATTTAATCTTGAATATTATATTGATTCCGATTTGGTTGAAACAGCTTGTTTGGCTCATGATTTGGGAAATCCTCCTTTCGGGCATCCGTGCGAATTTGAAATAAACAGATTGATGGCAAAACATGGTTACGGTGGCTATGAAGGTAATGCTCAAACATTACGCTTGCTCACGGAAATTTTTTACAAAACCGAATCAAATAAACGAGGAATGAATCCTTGCCGTGCCACGATAGATAGTGTGTTAAAATATAAAGCTACTTTTTCTTCGTTCGAAACAATACCGAAAAATCATTTCATTTACGATAGTCAAAAAGAATTTATCGATTTTATTTTTGCAAATAGAGAAATTCCCAACGAAATAGATGATCCGTTAAGCTTGAATAATTTCAAAAGTATTGAATGTCAGATTATGGATTGGTCGGATGATACAGCCTATTCAATAAATGATATTGTTGATGGTATTTCGGGTGGTTTTATAACTACCGATAAATTGGAACGTTGGATTGAATCTAACAAAAACAATTTAACTGATTTTGAAATTGAAGTTGTTAAGCAAATAATAACATGGATTAAAGAACAGAATTTCAAAAGAAAATTTTCTACACGGATTGGTGAATTTATTTCCGCTTGTTCTATTGAACACCGACAAACATTTATGGATGATTTAACCAATCGATATAAGTATGTTTTAAAAGTAGAAGAACCAATAAAAGTAACCTCAGAACTTTACAAAAGAATAGCTTTGGATTTGGTTTTTAATTCTTCGCAATTACATCAGATTGAGTTTAAGGGTAAAACTATAATTGCTAAAATTTATAAAATATTTCGTGAAAATTATATTGAAGAATTGAGCGGAGAAAAAATCTTACCTGAATTTACCCATAATTTGTTGATGAATTGTAAAGATAAAAACAAACGCGCACGAATGATATGCGATTATATTTCAGGCATGACCGATTCGTACGCATTAAGAATTTATAAAAGATTGTTCGACCCCGACTATAGCTCCTTGGCTGATTTAATTTAATTAATTGTAATCATATTTAGTTAGAGTTTTTTTCTCTAAATCGGCAATAGCCAGTTTATAATCTATTAAAGCATTTAAACTACTGAGTTTTGCATTTGTTAAGCTCAACTGAACTTGTGATAATTCAAAGCTTGTAATTTTTCCGGCTTTAAATCTTTCGATACTTATTTGATAACCTTTTTCTGCAACTTTGACTGATTTACTCAGAACCTCGACTCTGGATTTTGCCGAATTCAATTTATTTATTGCCGAAACAATTTCATTTCTAATTGATTTTTTTGAATTTATAAATCTTTCTTCTGCAAGTTTCAAATTTGCTTTTGCAGCTTCTACCTCTCTTCTGTTTTTACCCCAATCTAATATTGGAACCGAAATCGTCATTTTAACACTTCGGTTATCTTCATAGTTTCTAAAAATATTTTCAAACAACTGAGCGTTTTTATTTATCCCGTATTTTGCTGTAATATTTGCTTTAATTCTGTGTTTTGCATCAGTTTCATCAATTGTTAGTTCACGTAATCTTTTATCGTCTGCGTAATTTAATAAATCGGTTCTTTTTTCAAGAGCGTTTGAAATAGCTGTTTGAGCATCAATATTTATTGGCTTATAATCTAATTTGGCAACAATATCAATATCCTCATCAAGGTCTAACCCAATCAAAAATTTAAAATTATTTTTTGAGTTTTCAAAAGTTCTTTCAGCATCTAATAATTCATTTTTACTTGTGGCTAAATCTACTTCCAGTTTTAAAGCTTCATCTTCTGCAATTAAACCGGCGCGAAACTTATTCAAAGCAGTATTATAAGATAATTCATTTTGCTTAACACGATCTTTAGTTATTTCCACATTTTTCTTTGAACTATAAAGCTGATAAAATGCTGCAGTTACATTGTAAACAATATCATACTCGGCTTTTGTATAATTTCTTTTCGATTTTTCTTTGTTAATTTCGGCACGTTCCAAACTTGCTTTTTGATTATTGAAATCAAATAACGGCTGATTTAAACTGACAATAAAATTTGAAAAATAATCCCTGCTTCTCAGATTTGTAGATGTTACTTGTTCACGACCTTTGATTAATCCTATCAAAGATATCATTCCGTTTGAAAATAATATTGGTTGACGAACGTATATTCTTCCTTCAATATTTGTAGTTGTACGTTTAAAAAATTCATCCTGTTCAGTGCTTGAATTAAATTGACTGAAAAGTCTGCTATCATAACTTGGCAAATCAAATTCCAAGTCAATTGATGAAAGCAAACCTCGTTTAATTGCCTCGAGTGATTTTTGTGAACTTTCCAGTGAATATTTTGCTGATTTAATATTGTAACTTTCTTTCATTGCAATTGCAATTGATTCATCCAAAGTAAGAATTCTTTGCCCAAATATGCTACTTGTAAATAGTACACATAATAAAAATAATATTTCCTTTTTCATTTTCCCTCAATTATTTATTTACAAATAATGATTTAATTTAACAAAAAATATTTGAAACTTAAATCACTCATATCTTAATGATTCAATCGGATTTTTTTCAGCGGCTTTTTTTGCGGGATAGCTTCCGAAACCTATTCCTGTAGCTACTGCAACAGTAAATGCCAATATTACCGATGTTGGTGTAATGATAGTTTTCCATTCGGCATAAGTTGTAATTAACGAAGTTAAAACAAAACCAAGAAAGACGCCTATTAAACCGCCGATTACGCTAATAATAATTGCTTCGTATAAAAATTGATAAAGTACATCTTTTTTTGTAGCGCCGATTGCCATTCTTATCCCTATTTCTTTAGTTCGTTCCATAATGTTTGCAAGCATAATATTCATTATTCCAATTCCACCAACCAGCAGTGAAATACCCGCAATAGCACCCATAACAATATTAAAAATATTTTGTGTTTTTTGTTTTTGTTCTATTATTTCTTCGGGTACAATTATTTCATAATCCTTTGTACCGTAATGCTTTCTATTTAATATTCTTTCAATTAGAGTTGCTGTTTGCCCGATCTTTTTATCATCAGTTACTTTTACCGTAAGCAAATTTATTTTGTCCTTTTCGGCGATATTTGCATCTTGTTTGCCGGTGCTGCCAACAAAAACTATTCTGAAACCGGTAACCGCTTGACTTTCTTCACCAAGATCCATTTTGCATGTTAAAGTTTGTAAGGGGATATATATTTCATTGTTAAAATTACGAACTCCTAATTGCTCACTTCCTTTCGAAATATTTTTTTTACCAACAACACCAATTATATGAAACCAATTTTCACCTATTTTAATTGATTTATTTACAGGATTTTCAAATTTAAAGAATTTGCTTTTTATTCCGCTTCCAATTACACAAACAGTTGCATATTCATCATTGTGATGTTTACTAAAAAATTTCCCCATGCTGATTTTGGAATTATATGTATATGGGTAATTAGCTGTTGTTGCAATAATTTTAACGTTTCCGGTTTTAGCTTTATAGGATACATTAAAAACAGCTTCTTTTTGAGGAGTAACCGTATCTATTCCGGGAATAAGTTTTTTAATTGAAAGCATATCCTTCAAAGATAATCCGGCAGAAAAAGATTTTACTTGTTTACCATTTTCAACGCCAACACTGCTTTGTTTTATAATTATATTGTTCGTACCTAATAATTGAATTTGCTCCAAACTTTCTTGTCGTGCTCCTTCGCCAATGGAAAGCATAGCAATTACCGATGCAACTCCGAAAATAATTCCTAACATTGTTAGAATTGTTTTCAATTTGTTAGAAAGCAATTCTTTAAATCCAATAGTAAAAGATTCTTTATGATTCATAATTATTTCCCCGCTGCCGATACGGAAATTTGGTTGTTAGCTTTTTCATCCTCTGAGGTCGGATCACTTAGAGCCACTACTTCACCGGGGGTTAAACCCTTTGCAATAATAATATAATCCTCGCTTTTTGATCCTACGATTACTTCTCTTTCGTCAAAGCTGCTTCCGTTTTTAACAAATACAAAGTGTTTGTTTTCTCTTTCGAATACAGCTTCTTGCGGAATGAAAATAGTATCTGGAATTTCGTTTATTATTATCTTATTTCCGGTAGTCATTCCGGGTTTTAATAATTCCGATTTACCTTGAATATCAACCGTAATGTCAAAAACCTTTATGTTCGAATTTTTGTTTTTTTTCTTTCCCAATCGTGCTATTTCCGAAATAGTTCCTACAAAAGAAGTATCTTGAAAAGCGTCTAAAGTAACAATTACTTGTTGACCTTTTTTAATTTTACTTACGTCAACTTCGTTAACATAGGTTCGGCTTTGCATCAAAGATAAATCAGGAAGCGTCATTACGCTTTGTCCGCGCCAAGGCTGATCTCCAACAGCAAATTTTTGGCCGGTACTCCAGTTGTTTTCATAAACAATAAGGCCTTCGGTCGGGGCTGTAATGCTCAATAAATTCAGATCCTTTTGTGCTTTTTTTAATTCACTTCTTTTTTGCTGAATTTCTATTTCCATTTTGTCAAGCTCAGATTGTCTAATAATTTTCTGCGATTTGTAATCTTGCAAAGTCTGAATATAACTTAAGCTGTCTTTTTGAAATTGTAATTGTGCTTTTTTTTGAGCTGCTTCCGCTTCGAATCTCATTTGTGTTAAATTTAATTTTGAAAGCTCGAAATTCAGTTTTGCGCTTTTTAATGTTGATTCCATTTTTGCAATTGAAGATTTTTGGTTTGCTAATAATTTTCTTTTTTCCGAAAGAGACAAATCCAATTGTGATTGAGCTTGAAATAATTTTGTATTAGCTTCGGACGGATCAAATTTTAATATAAGATCACCGGGTTTTACGTAGGAACCTTCAGTAATCATGTAAGTGATTTTAAGTTGTCCTCTAACTCTTGGTGCTGAAATAACATTAGACTGTTTAGCTTTTATTTCACCACTTTCGATAATTGAAACCAAAAAATTTCCGCGCTTAACTTTATAAGTTAAAATATTTTCGTTATCGCCGGTTACTCCCGAAAAAATAAAAACAATTGCAAAAAATATTAAGGCAGTTATTATTACAAGTGCAATTTTATTTTTTAAGATTGGAGGTAATTTGGAATTATTAAGATTTGTAAAAAGTTTTTCTACAATGGTTGCAAATAGATTTTTACTCATATTTTAGTTTCCCGTTTTTTTGTATTAGACTTATAAAGCCTTAATATGTTTCAAGTTAACTTACTATTTCTTGGCAGGGGGAAATTAAAAATATAAAAACTATTTGTCTTTTTCCAATTATAAAAAATCTCTCAAAAAAAGATCTTTAAATCATTTATTTAAAGCTTTAAATGCTATTGCGTACATTTTTATTTGTTTAAGCATTGCTCCCAAGCCGTTTTTCCGTGTTGGCGATAAATGTCCGTCAATACCGATTTTAGAAATAAAATCCGGAGGAGTATTAATAATGTCATCAATATTTTGGCCGGAATATACTTTAAGGATTAAGGCAGCTAATCCTTTTACGATCATTGCATCGCTATCGGCCCAAAAATATATTTTATTGTTTTCAAGTTTTGCATGCATCCAAACTTGCGATTGGCAACCGTCAATTTTATTCTTATCAGTTTTATACTCTTCCGGAAATTTATCAAGTTCTCTTCCCATTTTTATTATTTTTGCATATCGTTCGTCCCAATCTTCAATATTTTTAAATTCTTCTACAAGTTGATTTTCTATTTCTTTTATCGACATTTAATCCTCTAAATAAATTTATATACGATTCCTAATTGTAAGGCTTGTTGCATTTGTGTTCTAAGTGATTGAGCTTTTTCATACAATAAAATAAAATCCAATTTAACACTTAACCAAGAGTTTACTTTGCCGGTAAAAGTGTTATCCCATCTCACATCCCAAACATCAATATTTTCAAATCGGGTAAATAAGCGTAGTTTTGTTATCCATTTCAAATTTTCAGCTATCTGAAATTTGGCGTCGGTTACTGTTTCCATTCCGGTTTCAAATTTGAAATTCTCAATGTCTGTAGTAGTAGGATCATCCGAATATTTTTTAAATTCTTTTGTGAAAGTTTCTTGAATAGCAATACCTAAACGGGTTCTAATATTTTTTGCTTTATCATAAGTAAAACCAAGTGATTGAGTTATGTATCCGGGATCGAAGAAGTTAGCTATTTTTTCTGCAGGATTAACTTTATAATTATAACCTACTGTTACTTGAGTGCGAAATTGATTACTAATAAACGGATTTACGGACCAACCGATATTCAGAGAGAAAACATTTTCCATAAATATTTCATTGGCTGTTGTTCTTAAATCGGTATCGCCAAGTTTTGTTCTGCCAAATTTCCCTGTTAGTCTATTTCTAATCATCCATTTTTCACTTTTGAAAGTTAAACCAAAATCACCTGTTACAGTCCAACTTAAAGAATTGTCTCCACCTTTTGCCCAATTGGTAAATGAAACTTGACTAATATTAATTCCCGCTACAAAAGATGGAATCCATTTGTTTAATGTTGAATCTTTTTTCTGCGCAAATAAAATTGAATAAAAAATCAAAAAAGAAATCAGGAATTTATTTCTCATTCTTACTTCCTCAATTAAATAATTTCTAATTACTAAATTTATTAATTTTAAAGTGAAGTTAAAAAGAATCGGGTCTCTTATTTTCGTTTTTATCAATAAAAATTGAAAAAAATGCTTATTTTTAAAGTTAAGAGGAAAAAGAATTTTGGGAAAATTTAATTTAATATCAAACTATTTACCTTCCGGAGATCAACCCAATGCAATAAAAGAGTTGGTTGAAGGCATAGAAAAAAATGATAAGCATCAGGTGCTTTTAGGGGTAACAGGTAGTGGAAAAACATTCACTATTTCTAATGTTATTGCTAAAGTAAATAAACCGACCCTTGTTATTTCCCACAATAAAACTCTTGCTGCACAACTTTATGCTGAGTTAAAAACCTTTTTTCCGGAAAATGCCGTTGAGTTTTTTATCAGTTACTACGATTATTATCAACCCGAGGCATATGTTGTAAAAAGCGATTTATACATTGAAAAAGATTTTGCTATAAATGAGGAAATTGATAGACTTCGATTAAAAGCAACCACTTCGCTGATTGAAGGGAGAAACGATGTTATCATTGTTGCGTCGGTTAGTTGTATTTATGGAATTGGTGCTCCGGATGAATATGCACGTCAAATTCTTTTTCTTAAAAAGGGAATGGAAATTCAACGTAAAGAGTTACTTAGAAAATTAGTAGATATTTATTATACCAGAAATGATATTGACTTTACCAGAGGAACTTTCCGAGCCCGTGGCGATGTAATTGAGGTTATTTCTGCTTATCAATATGAGGAAGCTGTACGCATTGAAATGTGGGGTGATGAAATTGAAAAGCTTTCTGTTATTGATGCAATGAACGGAAAAGTAATTCGTGAGGTTGATTCAATTCCAATTTATCCCGCAAAATATTTCGTTACATCCGAAAATCAAGTAAAAAAAGCGATTCAAACAATTAAAGAAGAATTGAAAGAACGATTAGATTATTTTTATAAAGACGAAAAATATCTTGAAGCACAAAGACTTGAGCAACGCACTCTTTATGACATTGAAATGATGAAAGAATTAGGTTATTGCTCCGGAATAGAAAATTATTCTCGCCACATGGAAAATCGTTCTCCAGGTTCAAGGCCACATTGCCTTTTTGACTATTTCCCGAAAGATTACTTATTGATTATTGACGAATCGCATGTTACGGTTCCTCAAATAAGAGGAATGTATAATGGGGATAGGTCAAGGAAACTAACATTAGTTGAACACGGTTTTCGGTTGCCTTCGGCACTTGACAATAGACCTTTAAAATTTGAGGAGTATGAAAAACTTACTAATAATGTAATTTATGTTAGTGCTACTCCCGGTGACTATGAATTGCAAAAATCCGGTGGTAGTTATGTAGAACAAATTATCAGACCGACAGGATTACTTGATCCGCAAATTATTGTGCGGCCTATTAACGGGCAAATCGATGATTTAATCGGCGAAATAAAAATGAGAATTCCTAAAAAGGAAAAGATATTAGTTACTACTCTCACAAAAAAAATGGCTGAAGATTTAACCGATTATTTTGACAGATTAAATATCAAAGTAAGATATATTCATAGCGATATCGATGCTTTGGAAAGAGTGGAAATTATTCGTGATTTAAGGATGGGTGAGTTTGATGTATTGGTTGGTGTTAATCTTTTGCGCGAAGGACTTGATTTACCGGAAGTTTCGTTAGTAGCTATAATTGATGCCGATAAGGAGGGATTTCTAAGAAGCGAAAGATCGCTTATTCAAACTGCCGGAAGGGCAGCAAGAAATGCCGGCGGTAAAGTAATTATGTATGCAGACAAAATTACAAAGTCGATGAAAAAAACAATCGACGAAACAAATAGAAGAAGAACATTACAAGAAAAATACAATACAGAAAAAGGAATAACTCCAAAAACAATTTATAAAACACGTGAGGAAATTTTACACTCTACTTCAATTGCGGATATCAGGACGAAAGATGATTCAAAAGAAATGGCGTCTTTTACAAAAGTTGCCGAACCGGTTATTAAGTATATGACTAAAGAACAACGATTGGAATTAATTGAACAAATGACCGAAGAAATGAAAAATGCAGCAAAAGATTTGGAATTTGAAAGGGCCGCTGCGTTGAGGGATGAAATTGAAAAAATGAAAATTCTAATTAATAAATAGGCATAATTTTTTAGGGTAGTTATGAAAACCATTTATCACAAGATTGCTTTTACATTGTTAACAGTAACTTTGTTTTTTTTAATTTATAATTCTTGGAAATTATTTGATTATCCGTTTTTAATAGGAACAGGTAATCTTAGATTCGGTATAGCTTTGTTTTTTAAAACAATGTTATCAATTATTGCAGTACAAGTAATAATCACTTTTACAACGCCTGAAATAATACCAATAGATTTTTTGGGATTAAGAAAAAATTTCCTTTTAGCATTAAAATATACTTTCCTTTTTACATCTCCGATGTTAATAGGTTATTTTATTTTTTCCGAAATAAATTCAGATGTAACCTTTGAAAAAATATTATTATATGCAGTTGAAGCCGGCATTAGCGAAGAAATATTGTTTAGAGCATTTTTGTTTGGTATTCTTTATCAAAAAGTAGAACTTAATTTTATTTCGGCAAGTGTGATTGTTGCAATTGTTTTCGGATTGCTTCATCTTTATCAAGCAATCAACCTTATCGGGGCAATTAGTATTTTCGGAATTACTTTTTTAGGTAGTATTTTCTTTGCTTGGCTGTTTGTTGAATGGGATTATAATCTTTGGATACCCATTGGAATGCATGTTTTAATGAATTTATATTGGATGCTTTTTAAAACCGGTTCGGTAGATGCTGCGGGTGTACTTTTGTCTAATATTTTTCGTTTTGCAACTATTGGTTTGGCAATTTGGGTTACCATTAAAAGAATTAGAAAAAAGGGTAGTATTATTAAGAAAAAAATTTATGTGGAAGAAAATTGCAGACGTTTATTAAAATGCTGAATTTTGTAAAACTGTAGCTTAATATTTAATTAACGCAGTTTAACTACAGATAAATATGGATTGAATTGTTGATAGCATTAGGGAATGTAATCTGCAAGTTTGTTTTTTGTTTTCTTTGCTAGTTTATCTAAAGTTTCATTGCTTAACATTTTAAAGGTTCTTTCACGAATTGGTCCCCAAACATTGTGTACCGGACAAGGATTGCCGGTTCCACATCCCGGAAAACCAAGCACACAACAATGAAAAATATCTAATCCGTCTATAGCTTCAACTATATCGATTAATCTTATTTCAGTTGCAGCTTTTCCCAAATAGAATCCGCCGTTTTTTCCTTTTTTTGAACCGACAATTTTTTTTTGAGCCAGCTCCTGTAAAACTTTCGAAACAAATTCTTTAGGTGCTTTAATTGCTTTTGATATTGCAGTAGCCGAGTATTTTTTGTCCTTTTCCTGAACGGATAAAAACAGAACGGCTTGTAAACCCAGCTCGCATTTTTTTGAAAATATAACTGTCATTTTTTTTAATCGGATATTTTTATCTGCTTAAATTTCGTTAATAAACTTCATATTATCAACACTTGAATAAGTATTATTAAAAAATTATATTTTTTTTGTTAAGAGAAAATATTTAGGGGCAATAATGAAAAGCGCAATATTTTATTTGTTAATATCGGTTATAGTATTTATATCAATATCGTGTGAAAATTCCATTACTCCGAACTCAAGTTCGAAACCCGAATTTTCTTCTTTGCAAAAAGAGGTGCTGGCTATATCACAAAATTTCGGAATTAAATTATTTTTAAAAATTAATGAAACCGAACGAACAAAAAATATAATCATTTCACCCTTAAGTATATCAACGGCTTTGGGAATGGTACTTAACGGAGCTAAAAATTCAACATATTCCCAAATTAAAAACACTTTGGGGTTAACTACTTTTTCTCAACATGAAATAAATTTGACAAGCAAAAAATTGATTCATACTCTAACTAATATGGATAACCTTGTAAATTTACAAATAGCAAATTCGGCGTGGGTTGATAATGATTTTAAAATTAAACAAGCTTTTATTGATTCAACAAAAAAATATTTTGATGCGCAATGTTCTGTAGTAGACTTTGCATTGCCAAGTTCATTTGATAAAATAAATAATTGGGTAAAAGAAAAAACAAATAGTCAAATAAAGAAGATGGTTGAGTATAAACCGAATAATATTGTGTTAATGCTTTTAAATGCGATTTATTTTAAATCCGAATGGACCAAGGAGTTTAATTCGGAAAATAACCTTAAAAATGTGTTTACAACAGCAATTAATACTAAGGATACTGTAACTTATATGCATAAAAAGGATACATTAAAATATGCAGAAACAAATATATTTCGAGGGGTTGAGTTGCCTTATGGAAACAAAATGTTTTCAATGATTTTGTTATTACCAAATAACGATTTTTCCACACAACAAGTAATAGAATACATTAATTCCGAAAATTTAAACCTTTTTTTCGGTAATTTTAAAAAAGATAAAATAAATTTATTTTTACCGAAATTTAATTTTGTATATTCAAAATCACTTATAGAATTGTTGAGTTCATTGGGAATAACTGATGCATTTACCTCCAAAGCCGATTTTACCGGAATTGGTGAAAATATAATGATCGATAAAATAATGCATAAAGCGGCAATTACGATTAATGAAAGTGGAACGGAAGCTTCGGCGGTTACTCAGATTAGTTTTGTTAGAACAGCTGTTGGCGATAAAACCGTTAATTTTAATAAACCGTTTATTTTTGTGATAAAAGAAAATACAACTAACACAATTTTATTTATTGGCACCGTAAATAACCCGATTTTACACAAATAATTTAAACAAAGAAAAGAAAACCATGAAAAAAATCACATTTATCTTTATACTGTTAATAGTAGTAATAGCCTGCGAAGATCCGGTAAATCAAACAAGCCCGATTTATACGGTCTATTACAATTCATTTGAAGAAAACACTGATACCGCAAACATCGAAGGCATTACATTAGAGAACTTTGTATTTGACGCACCTCCTTTGGGGGGATACAGATCTTTGAGAGTTTCAGGTGGAGATACAAGGCCGACGGTATCATTTACTTTTGAAAATATGAATAAAGAAGCGTATTACAAAGTAAAACTTTGGGGCAAAATACTCGATTCAAATCAGACGGCTCAAGTTGAATTTATTAATTCTGATTCTTCTACAGTTAGAACTTTATTTAACATAAACGAAAGGTATTGGTCTCCATACAGAAACGACACATTATTTTACGTTAAGCCGAACGAAAAATTTAGAATTAATGTAAATGTGGGAGGAATTATTCCCGCTTCGGTTTTGATTGATAGATTTGAAATAGTTTATGCCGATCCAAGCCTATTTTAAATTCAGATTTTTTTTAACAGACTTTATCATGGGCAACATTAAATAGATATTAGCGGCTAATCTTCCGAAAATAAAGCTAAGAGTAGCCGCAATTGCTCCTACTAAAAAATATCCTTTTATTGTAAAGATCAAAACTAAAATAATGCCGGTAACTTCAATTACGGTAGCAATAGTTAGAGGAGCAGTATTTTTTGAAAAAACCAACACAGCTCTTTGAAAATTAATAAGTACAGTTAAACCGGGCATTAACGAAATAATCATCAAAGGAACAATTGCAATTTCCGTTAATTCTAAAGATAATCCCGAGATGTTATGAAACCATATTTCCGAAAGAGGAGTAAATGCAATTAGAAACAACATAGCGGTAACAATAATAGACATCCCGAAAGCAAAATTTTTTAATTTTTTATATCCGCTAAAATCTTTGCCGAATAAAGTAATTCCAACTTCGGTATAAGATAAACCAAAAGCTCTGAAAATAAATACCAATGAATTAATTACAGGCAATACTGCCAAAGATTCCACAGGCAATTTACTTTGGCCCATAAAAAAGGTTACCATCGGATGCACAGCTAAAGATAAAACCGATGTTAATGCCAGCGGATAGTAGAATTTGAATATTTCGTTATATGTTAAATTATTTGAGCTGGAAATATTTGTTTTATCTTTTAATTTATTAACAAGCTTATAAGCCATCATTTTGCTGGCAATTGCTTCCATACAAACACCTACCGACAATGCGGCGGCTCCAACTTCAACTCCGTTAAAATCCGAAAACAAAAATAATAAAGAGCCGGTTAATGCCATCGAAAGTAAACGTACTACGGTTCCATAAGCAACTTTTCCGGTTTGATTGCTGTTTATTAAAATTCCTTGATAAAAACGTCTGTATCCGATAGCAGCCGGCCATGGAAGTAAAATTAAAATTGCAGAATATGTTAATTCTGCAACATGAGTAGGAAGTTCAATTAAATAGATTGCAAAAAAATTAAATACCGGAGGAATTAATAAAATCAGCATTAAGATTGTAATTAGTCCGTTTGCTGCGTATGTAAAATTTCTTAACTTAAAAAAGGAATTACTGTTTTTTACCAAAGCCGTTGAAGCACTCATAATCATAATTACCGGAGCCTCAACAATAATTGCAATTGAAAAAGCAACGCCATAGGCTGCTAAGTTTGCTTTCGGTTCAATCATTCTTGCAATTAAGGCGGCAATAAAGGGTCCTTCGGTTGCCATCATCAACCAAGTGGCAGCCAAGGGATACCAAAATTTAAATATTTTTTTATATGTTAATTCTTCTCTGTTCATTACTTTAATATTAAATAATTTAATATTAATCGATTGTTTCTAATAAATTAATATTTTTAATTTCACCGGCAACAACTAGTCTGTCGTTCTCGCTAAATACATAATCCGGACTTGGAATAGCTTTAATTTTTGAACCGGTCTTTTTTAATTGTTTAATTGAAAGAACGTCAACTCCGAATTTTGCACGAATATCAAGTTCTCGTATTGATTTTCCTAAAAACGAATTTGGCGGTTTTATTTCAGCGATGGAATATCCTTCAATAAAATGAACGCGTTTTTCATCTTCCTTCATGCTAATTTGACTTGCTAAATTAAGTGCGATTTCTCGTCGGTTTATTTCTTTTTGATAAGCATCCTGAATATCTTTAAGCCAAATCATTCCGATTATATTTTTAGAATTATCTGCATCCACAACGGGTAAACCCTCGCAATTCATGCTCCGCATCTTATCTGCGGCAAGCTGGCAATGATCGTCGGGGGTTATTTTTTCAAATTTTGTATTCATTATATCTGCTGCAATTAGAAGATGACTTAGTGAATCACGATCAAGTAAATACTCTTTAATTACGGATAGCGAAATCATCCCTACAACTTTGTTGTTTGAAGTTACAACCGGAAACTCAGTGTTTTTTCCTTTCAGAATTTTGTTCACAATTTCAGAAAAATCATTGTTTACGGAGATTGATTCGAAGTCGTTTTGAAAAACTTCTTTAACAAAAATAGATTCCATTACGTTTGTTTCGGAACCTTCTTTGATGTGAATATTTCGCAATAATAATTTTAAAGTGTAAATAGATTCCCTTGAAAGCTTTGAAGATAGAATGGTACTAATAATGCAAGTAATCATCAAAGGCAAAATGATATGATAATCATTTGTTAACTCAAAAACTATTATAATGGCGGTAATTGGGGCACGAGTTGTTCCGGCAACCAAACCACCCATAGCAACTAAAGCATAGGCGCCGGGGCTTGCCGTAATAGAAGGGAAAAAATAATTAACAATTGCACCGAAAAAAGCTCCAAGTGTAGCACCCATAAAAAGAGAGGGGGCAAAAATACCACCCGATCCGCCCGTGCCAAGTGTTAATGATGTAGCAAATATTTTAACAAAAATTAAAATTAATGCGATATTCCAAATCATATTTCCATGAAGAGCATTGTTAATAGAATCATAACCTACTCCCATTACTTCAGGGAAATACAAAGCGATTACTCCAATTGTTAAGCCGCCAATTACGGGTTTCAAATATTCTGGAAAATTTAATTTGTTGTCGAAGTAATCTTCCGAAAAGTATAAAATTTTAATAAATAAATATGAAACCAAACCTGATAAAGCGCCAAGAATAAAATAAAAGCTTAACTCGTAGGGAGTTACAAGATTATATTTAGGAACTATAAAAGCTGCAAAGTTTCCTTCAAAACTATGTGAAATTACGGTAGCCATTACAGATGAAATAACAATTGGAGAAAACTGAGCAACGGCAAAATCCATCAAAATAATTTCAAGAGCAAATAAAGCTCCTGCAATAGGAGCATTAAAGGCAGCGGCAATACCGGCAGCGGCACCGCAACCTACTAATGTTTTCATGCGCTTTGTTGGTACTCTGAAAAACTGAGCAACCGTAGAACCCAAGCTTGATCCGATTTGGATAATCGGTCCTTCGCGGCCAACCGAGCCTCCTGTTCCGATAGTAATTGCAGAAGCCAAGGCTTTTATCATTGCAACTCTCGGGCGTATTTTTCCGCCGCGTTGCAGAATTGCTTGCATTACTTCAGGTACTCCGTGTCCCTTTGCTTCGGGGGCAAAAAAGTAAATTAACGGACCGAAAATCAAAGCCCCGATTGTGGGAACTAAAATTTTAATATACCAAGGAGCAGCAATAATATTTTCTAAAATAGAAGCGTTTCCGGTGAAAGATATTTTTGAAATTTCCTCAATTAAAGCTCTTATCCCGATTGCAGCAAAGCCGGCTAAAACACCAATAATGATAGCTACAATAATCATAAAAGTGTGTTCTGTTAATTGAGCTTGTTCAAAAAAAGTTGCGGTTTTTTTAGAGTAAGAATTATAAATTTTTCTAAAAGTATTGTTTTGCAATTCGAATCCCAAAATTCATTTAAAACTGTTCACAAAATATAATTATCTAAGTTACCAATCAATCTAAGTTTCTAATCAGATTTGAAGTTTTAAATCTAAATCGCAAAATATAAGTTGTAGCAACAGCACCTAGGGCAATTAAAAAACCTAACCAAACTCCGCTTGCTCCCATTCCAAATTTAAATGCAAAAATATATCCGGCCGGTATTCCAAGCAACCAATAGGAAAATAAGATAACATACATTGGGGTTTTTACATCTAATATTCCACGTAAAACCCCCGAGGCAACTGCTTGTGCTCCATCAAATAATTGAAAGAAAGCCGCAATTAATATTAATTCGGATGCAATTGTAATTACTTCCGGATTGCTTATAAAAAGAGTTGGTAAAAAATTATTGAAGAGAAAAAAGAATAATCCGAAAATCATCATTACAAATATGCCTAATAGAATTGCGGTAAATCCCGATTCTTTTACTTTTTGATAATCTTTTTCTCCGAAAGCATTTGCTACTTTTATGTTTCCTGCCGAGGAAATTCCTAAGATTATCATGTAAGTGATAGAAGCTAAACTTAAAGCAATTTGATGGGCAGCAAGCGATACGCTATTTATCCAACCTACCATAATTGCAGAAAACGAAAATGCCGCAACTTCAAATAAATATTGAAATCCACTGGGAAATCCGATTCTAATTATTTTCATTAAAATTTTAACATTAAAATACTTAATGCTGAAATTGTTATATTTTTTATATTTATTGGAATACAATACAATCAACATTAATGAAATGCCCATAAATATTCTATTAGCTAAGGTTGCATAACCTGCACCGTCAAGTTTCATTGCAGGAAAGCCAAGTTTGCCGTAAATTAAAACCCAATTCATAAAAGCGTTAACAAGATTAGCTAAAATCGCTATTATCATTGGAATTTTAACAATTGATAATCCTTCGGAGTATTGTCTGAAAGTTTGGAATAACATAAATGGAAATACTGTAAAGGATAGAATTTTCAAATACGAATTTGAAAGCAATGCTACTTGGCTTGGTTGACCAAGATGAAAAGTTAAATCGGCTCCGAAATAAATTATTAAAGTAAAGATAAATGAAAAAAACAAATTAACAACCAAAGCATTTTGTAAAACAATTCCGCATTTTGAATATTGTTTTTTGCCAAAGTAAATGGCAGCTAAAGAAGTTACCGCATACGAAAGGCCAATACCTAAAACCATAATTAAAAAGAACAAACCATTTGCCAAAGAAGCAGCAGCCAAGGTATCGGCACCCAAAGGGCCTACCATAAGTGTATCAACCATTCCCATCATAATATGACCTAGTTGCCCGATTGATACGGGTATGGCCAATGTCAATATTTCTTTTATATGTTTTCGCAAAGAATTTTTCATGAATTTAATTTGTATGTTTTATATAAAATATTTTTTTAATAAATTAGATAGTAAATATACTCAATTGCAAAGAAATGGAATCCTAAAAAAAGGAGAAGTTATGGGCTTACTTTCCGGATCGAAAAAGGAAGTTGAAAAACTTGAATTGGAAAATGTAGAACTAAAGGATAATTACCAGCAACTTTTGCAGAAACATAAGGATTACGAAACTTTAGAACAAAAAATTGCCGAAGCCCGCAAAAATATTTCCAATTTAACTACCGATGAAAATAATTTACGCGAAAGCATTGCCGGAATCAAAAATGAAATTACAAGTCTTGAAGAAAAGAAAAATGAATTTGAAAATTTAATATCCGATTCGGAAAATAAAACTAAAGAACTTGAAAAAACAATTGACAATTTGAAAATTGAAATTCAAAAATTAAAAGATGAAAAAGAAATTGAAAAAGCTTCTCCGGCAGAAATTGATGATGAAATTAAAAAATTATTAGAACAGAAATCTGAAATTGAAAAAAATCTTCGGGAGTTGGAAGAAGAGAAAAAGTTAAAACAAAATGAGTTAATAGATTTAAAGTCCGAAATTAAAGATACTCAAACTTTAAAAGAAAATTTTTCAGAAGAAGAATTAAATGCAAATAAAAAAATAGAAGAGTTCAAAAATCAAAAGGCAGCTTTTGAAAAGGAAGTTGAAGAATTAAAGCAATCAATATTAAAACTTAAAAATGAAGAAACATCTTTACAAACTACGATTGAAAAATTAACAATTGAAGAAAAAGAAAAAACCGAGTTAGTAAAAAAACTTTCTGAGAAAACAAGTTTAAGCGAAGAAATAAAGTCGGGATTGGAATTAAATCTTTCGCAATTAGTGGAACAACTTTCCGAAAAAGACAGGTTGTTTAATGAATTTTCTGTCAAAAAGGATGAATTAATTGAAGAAATACGATTAAAGAAGAAAGAGTTATCTGAAATTGAACAAAAAATAAATGAATCTAATTCAAGTTTAAAATTAATTTCAGACGAATCGGAAATGCTTTCATCAAAACGTGATAGCATTAAAGAAGAGATGGAAAAGTTTGAATCGATTAAAAATGAAATTCACAAAGAAATTTTAAAGAAAAAAGGTACAGAGGAAAATTTAAATAGTGTAATAAATGATCTTACGAAAAGACTGGTTCAACTTGAAAAGCGTAAGTATGAGGTTGAAGAAGCACATTTACAAATTGAAAAAAAATTATCGGAAACATTGCAAAAGTTTTCAGAAGAAGTTAACTTTGCAAAAGATAGGTTAAATGAGTTAAAACAACAAATATTAGAGTCTGAAAGAAATTTAAGCGAAAAATCGAAAACTATTTCGGAACAATCGGCGTTAATTACTGAGAATTCAGGTGAAATAAATATGATGCGCAAAGAGCGCGATACACTTGAACAAATAATAACAGGATTGAAGAAGCAACGCAGTGATTTAGAAGAAAATATTTTAAGTTTAAAAGAAAAAGAAAGTCAGAGAAAAAATATATTACATGAATTAAATGGTGAAACCGAATTAATTTATAGTAAAAAAATCGAATTGGAAAAAGAACTGAATTTAATGCTTGAACAGATGAATTCAAGTTATTCGGAATCAGAAGAAAGAAAAGTAGCTGCAATTGATGAGTTTAATAAAGTTAGTAGAAAATTGGAGGACTTACAGGAAAATATTTCAAAAGCAAATGAAAATCTGCAGAAAATTCTAACGGATACTGCTGCCGCCGAAATGAAGAAAGAAGAATATACACAGAAAATTTCGCAATTAATTGCTTTGGAAAAAGAACTTCAGCAGAAAACGAAAAAATTAAAAAATGAGGTAACAATAGTAGAAGATAAACCCGACTCCCAGGAAAGGTAATTAACTAATTTAATTATATCTTTTGCTATTGTTCCTCTCTTTTATATAAATATTTAATTTTTTGATTTAGTTAAAAAAGGCTTCAGGTTTTGAAGCCTTTTTTAGTTTGAGATTTTTTTTAGCATACTTTATCATTGTTTGAACAATTGTATTTTGTCATGAAAGGATAATAGTATGAGGTGGTGGGAATTTTTAATCAAAAAAGCCCCGTAAACGGGGCTTTTATAAATTAAAAATTATAAAATGTATTTACTTAAGTCTCTATTTTTAACAATAGAATCAAGTTTTTCGTTAACCAAGTCTCCGGTTATAATAATTTCATTTTTCGGCATTTTGTCGGGTACGTCGAATAAGATATCTTCGAGCAAGGTGGTTAGGATTGTATGTAACCTACGGGCACCAATGTTTTCAACTTCCTCATTAACTAATGCGGCGGTTTTAGCAATTTCATTTATTGCGTCGCTTTTAAAGCTGATTTTTACACCCTCGGTTTGCAACAAAGCGGCATATTGTTTAATCAATGCATTTTCAGGAATCATTAATATTTTAACGAAATCTTCTTCGGTTAAACTTTTTAATTCTACGCGAATTGGGAAACGACCTTGAAGTTCGGGAATTAAATCAGAAGGCTTGCTTACGTGAAAGGCACCCGAGGCAATAAATAAAATATGATCGGTTTTAA
>CAZCBD010000001.1:31357-41338 GCA_964496755.1 uncultured Melioribacteraceae bacterium | reverse complement strand
TTATCCATTTCAAATTTATTAACAATCCTTTGCAATGTATGCTCATTAATGTATAAATCATCACTATCAAGTTGAACAACAAATTGGCCGCAATGCTCAGAATCTATTGCATAGTTCCAACAGCCCCCTATTCCCAGATTTCTTTCTTCCGGAATTAAATGAATAACTTTCGGATTCAGAGCAAATTTGGTTTTTATTAAATCCGTTGTTCCATCTTCGGAGTGGTTATCCACAATGATAATATTGAATTGAAAATTTGTTTTCTGTGATATTGCAGAAACAATCGCGTCTTCAATTGTTTTAATTCGGTTCTTGACCGGAATAATGACAGATGCTTTCACTTTATGATTATTTAACGGAACAAATATTTTTTTTCGTTCAGGCAAATAGGCTTGTATTTTTTTTAAATAATTTGTAAAGATTTTTTCAAAGAGTAATTGTTGGCCTTTGTTCTTCGGATCCACATAATCAAAATTAGAATTGTGTTTTTTGTCATTAATGGAAACAGTGTAAAGCGGCTCATTTATTCGAAGAAAAATATTTTTTCTAATTGCTTCAAGCTGGAGAAAATATAACGCCAAAGTATTCTCCTCCGGAAATTCCATTTTGAAATCGGAAATACATTTTTCTAAAAATAATTTTTCAACTAATATCACTTTCCCAAATTCAAAGTCATTTCTTACACTTCCAAATTGAAGAGTTAAATTTTCTATTAATTCAAAAGTAGTTTTGTTTTTAAAAAAATAATCCGAATAAAGTAATTTCTTTTCTGCGGAAGCAGCTAAATTTAAAAATCTCTTCAGTGAATTATTTGATATTGTAATATTTGG
The DNA here is from genome assembly GCA_964496755.1 of uncultured Melioribacteraceae bacterium. GTDB lineage: Bacteria > Bacteroidota > Ignavibacteria > Ignavibacteriales > Melioribacteraceae > CAZCBD01. The sequence goes on along the minus strand of CAZCBD010000001.1, from coordinate 40,508 downwards.
TGTCGAAATAAAAAATAAAAAATTAACGGACGTTCTTTTTATTAAAGCTTCTAAGAATTCAATTGAAAAAATATTTTCATTCAATATAAGATTATTACTCAAAATCTTATTTAAATCTGAGTCAACTTCAGAAGCTAATACTAAAAAAGATTTATTGTAATCGTCATTAAATATCAAATAAAACTCCAGCTCTATATTCTCTTCCGGCTTCCGGTAAACCCCATTGAGTATAATATAACTTGTCAAAGAAATTATTAACTCTTAAAAATAATTCGCCTGTAGAATCTTTAAATCTGAATCTATATTCCACTCTAAGATTGGCTAAAAAATAGTCGGGTAGTTCTTGAATATTTTCATCTCCCTCTCTATATCCATATTCTTTGCCAATGTAATTTAACTCGGCAATGAAATTCAATTTATCGGTTAAAACAAAATCGGAATTTAAACCAAACATTATTTCCGGTTTATATTCCAGTTTCACATCATAGTTATCCTTATCGCTTAAACCGAAAGAATTTAAAAGTGTAAAGTGAAGATCAAAATTAATTCCGCTAAAATATTTTAACACTGTTCTAACTTCACACCCATAATTTCTAATTTTTCTTTGATTAATTCTGATATATTGCTTGCCGGGTAAAGCTTTTCGTAAAATACCATCTTTTATGTAACTCAGAAATAAAGTGAATTCCGTATTTTGTTTAAAAGTTGAATAATTAAATCCTGCAGAAAAAGAATTAGCAACCTCTGCACTTAGGTTCGGATTGATTACATATTTTCCTCCACCGGTTGATAAAGCTTCTCTTAAAGATGGAAATCTTGTTTTTCTTCCACCGGAGAATTGAAAAGTGAGGTTGTTATTCATTTTATATGTCAAACCAATATTCAAACTATAATCTTTTGCTAGTGATTTATCGGGATTATTAAATTCCTTGGGTGTTTGGATTAAATCATAAGACATTCCTAACGTTAAACTATAGGCCGGATGAATAAATTCGTATTCCAATCCTAAGCTCCCGACATTTTGAGTATAGGTATTATTACTAGTCTGATTTGAGTTGCTATCCTCTTCGGTTTCCGTATGTTTAGTGGCATAACCATTAAAGGAAAATTTTAAAATCGAATTTTCGGCAATCAATTGTGAAAAAACCAATCTAGCATTCAAAAAAGAATCTTTATCTGTTGTTTTATCCTTTAACACATCGTAATTGCTATTTGTAAAACTATTTATCACACTTTTATGAAATGTTTGCGAAAAATTATAAGAAAGAATCGATCTTCTTTTTCTTGAAAAATCATAAGCCCCCGAAACACTAACAAAACCGCGTCGCCAGACAGGATACCTCCAATATCGCACTTTACTTACACCGATTTCGGGAGGTACACCTTTTAGGGCATCTACATAAAATAATGAAATTGCAGTGTAAGAATTTTCATTGTTGTAATTATATTTGAACTTTGAATAAAAGTTTTTCTTTGTAGAAAAACTATTTAATCTTCTTCTGCCCTCATTATTAAAACTTGCCGGCAAGCGAAAACCTTCAGCATCAGTATATTGAGCAGACACCAAGTATGAAAACTTTTTTGTTCCGGCAATCCATCCAATGGATAAGTCTTTATAATCATCATTTCCGATAGCAGCTTTTAACCACCCATCTCTATTGCCTTCCATTTTTTTAGGTTCAATATTAACAGAGCCGGCTAAATTATTTACACCGCTTAGTGCAGAAGGTATTCCTTTAGTTATATTAATATTCCCTACCGCATTAACAGGAACCAAACTTAAATCAATTTGGTTATCCCAAGCCATATTTAAGGGAACACCATCAAACATCAAGCTCAATTGTCTTTTCCCCGAACCTCTGAAAAATAAAAGGGATTCTCCTCTCGAATTATTTTGAATTTTAATAGACGGCAAAACTTTAATAATACCACTTAAATTCTCAGCATCTACATTTTCAATTGTTTTGGCTTTTAGATTTAAAACCTGAATCGGTTCAACAACGGTTGTCCCCTTAATGTAAATATCATTTAACTTATACGTTAAAATTGAATCTTGTTTTTGAGCTTGTGTAAAAGTAAATAGTACAATTAAATAAAGTAAATATTTTCTCATCAACTTCCCCATTCATGATAATACAAACAAAGTAAATTAAAAAACTCATCTTACATTTCAAAATACAATATTAATAGCGAGGTAATTCGATGAAAAATTTCGCTCCCCCATTTGTGTTGGATTCAACCCATATTTTCCCATAATGCCGCTGCAAAATTCTTTTCACTATTGTTAAACCAAGCCCTTCGCCTATTACTTCGGAATCCAGATGCAATCTATGAAACAATTCAAAAATCTTTTTAGCGTGCTCTTTCGCAATACCTATACCATTATCTTCTACACAATAAATAATAGTATTGTTGGAACTTAGAATACTATAAATTCTTATTCGAAGCGGCACATTTTTTTTTCGATATTTAATTGCATTGTCCAGTATATTTGTGAAAACCTGATTCAATTGTACGGAATCTCCACGACACGGATATAATTTTTCAATTTGCAAGTCTGCATCTACTTCTTTTAGTTGGAATTGTAATCCCTGCACAATTCCTTGAATTAATTTATTTAAATCCACTTTTTCAATGTGCAGTGCTGCCCGTCCTAAGCGAGAAAGTTTCAATAACCCTTTTAACAGGGAATCAATTTTATTAGCACTACTTTTGATGAAATTTAATGATAACGGTAAATCTTCATTAATTATTTCCAATATTTTTTTATCCGTGTCAGCAAGCTCTATTTTTGTTTTTGCCAATTCTTGGATTTGCGTTATACTTTCTTCTAACTCCTCGCTAAAGCCGTAAATATTTACTAACGGAGACCTTAAATCATGCGAAGCAACGTAAATAATTTGTTCTAGTTCTTCATTTTTTCCTGAGATTTCTTCTAAGAGCTTATTTTTTTCCGAACTTAAAATCCTTTGTTCGGTTATATCAATAATGCTCATTAAAACATTTTTACTGTTTTGTGCTGAATCCAAATGATTAATCTTAACAATAGTATTAATTCTTTTGCCACTAAGAGTATTAAAGTCCATTAAAAATTCTACTTGATTTTTACCTTTTAAGACTCTAAGTAATTCTATTTTTAAAATATCCAAAGAATCTTCGGGGATACAATCAAAAAATCTTTCCTTTATTTCATGTACTGATGCGGCACTAAATAATTCCAAGGAATTTTGATTTATATTCTTAATAGATATTAACTTTAGAAGTTTATAAAATACTTTAATATCGGAGTTAACTACATTTTCCATCTCATCTATATTATTACAATTTCTTTCTATATATTCAAAAGATTTTTGATAATCCAGCTCCCATAATGAAATTGGCACAGTGTTAAAAATATTTTCAAATTTTATTTTGCTGATTCTTAATTTATTTTGAACTAGAATTATTTCGGTAATATCTTGAAAAGTACCGGATTGCGAAGTTGTTTCATCATCTTTAAAAATATCGCCATTTATTTTCAGGTATTTTATTTTTCCTGATTCGGTTTTAATTTTCAATTCATGATTTGAATTGTTGTTGATAGTATTACCCAAACGTAAATCGGATTTCTGAATTAACTCAATAAATTTACTTTTTAATAATTCTTTCGGATAATTTTTAGGAACCTCGAAAATATTATACATTTCATCCGACCAATTTAAATGACCTGTTTTATGATCCCAGCTCCAGCTCCCAACCTTAGCCAATCTTTGCGCTTTTTCTAGCTCCAATTTATTTTTCTTCAATTCCATTTCATATTGCTTACGTTCTCTTTCATTAATCATCAATCGATCTAACATTGAATTAAACTCATGCACCAGTGTCCCTATTTCATCATTAGGACTGGGTAATGCTCTTACCGAAAGATTCCCAAGCATATCAAAATTCTTTGCAGCTTGAGTCAACGAAATAATCGGATCGGTAATATATTTTTGGAGAAATCGAGCTAATAGATATGCCAATGCAGCAACAAGTATCATCACAAAAAACAGGAAAATAATGTAATTAGCTATTTCGTGATAATATTCATCCATTGATGTAACGGTTACCAATGTGCCCAGACTCTTGTTTTCATATTTAATCAAGTAATTGATAACAATATAATCATCAAAGCTAAGCATTCCCGGAATTTCCGCGGGTTTAATTTTCTCTAATAATTTTCCCTCGCCATAATATGTTAACAAAGTATCTTCCGTATTAAAAACTGCTGCAAGTATAATGTTATTCGTAAACGAAAATTTATTCAAAACCTTCTTTTGCGCATCTACTTGTTCAAATTCAAGTGGTGCAATTAAAGACTCGCCAATTATTTGGGTATTAATTGTCGATTTCTCGATTAGATCCGATTTGTATTTATTTATATTGAGAAAGGCGTTTACTACCAACACAATGAAAACCGCAAAAACCGATACACTCACTATCGAGTTTATGATTTTTGTTCTGATTGATATTCTTTTGGTATAACTCAATAAAAAACTCTTAAATAATGTTATCTATATAATATTAATAAAATTGAAGTAATATAACAAAACATTATCGTAGAAGTATGATAAGAATCAATTTTCAAATTCCCAAGAAATCCCCAAACGAACTCCAAAGCCGGGTGCATAACTGAATGGATATGTAAAATATTTATTTGCCAATAAATTTTCAATTTTCAATGTCACTATTGCCTTTTTCTGAAATCGTCCTGTAAAAAATAAATTCAAAATAAATTTTTCTTTTAAACTGGAATTAAACAAATCATTAATCTTTTTACTTTCTGTTTCCACCAAATAAAAAGATCTCATTAAAAAATAATCTGTCGAAAAATAGTTTTGTTTTCCTTTTAGAAAAAATTCTATTCCACCTTGAAATTCCAAATTATTATTAAAAAAGATATTTTCGTAAAATAATGCTACTCGGCTATTAAATTCCGGTTCAAAAAAATGCTTATTGAAATTATATTTAAGCATTGTTTCCAAAGTAAAATCAAACATTTTAAAATTACTATTAAAACCCAGAGAAGATATCGAATAATCGGTTTTTATAAATCTAAAAATATCACTGTTGTTCAATTTATTTATTTGTGCAACACCTGTTAAAACGTCTTTCTTGTTTGCAAAAAAATACTTCAAGTTTAAATTAACAGTTGGTGTTGTATAATTAACTTGTATTTCCGTTAAAAAGTTCTTTTCTCCTTTTTGCAAATTTTCATTCGACAATTTCTTTTCGAAAGATAAATACGGTTTTTCAACAAATGAGGAAGAAGCCGAAACAGAAATATTTTTATTTTTAAATTTCAAATCACCGCCAAAAGCAATGAATCCAATATTATCATGAACAAGATATTTATAAAACAAAGAGGGCAAAACTTTTTTATTAAAAAGTTTAAATCGATTTAAACCTGCAAAGGAAAAAGAATTAATTACTTGCCTGTTCTTAAAAAGAGGTGAAATAAAATTTGTACTTTCAAAATTTGACAATAGTTCAATATCAAAATATCTAAGCTCAAAATTATGGCGAAAACTAACTCCCCTTGCCCATTCGGAAGTTTCAGCAAAAAACGATTTTTCATTTATTATTTTATTTTCTTGATTCTGCCTGTAAATAGAATTTAGATTATTAAAATAGATATTCAATTCTGTTTTGGTTTCGACAAATAATTTTGCAAGAACTTTAATGTTAAATTGATAACCTCGGTCGTGCTTGCTTCTATCTTTAAAATTCGGTTGTGCAAAGACTTCATCAAACGGATCAACCCCTGTTGTATCCGAGTTAATTTTGTTCACACCTCCATTTAATCTGTAGTAATTATCAAAATATCTAAACGATGAAATCAAATTAATTTTGTTAGATAATAAATACCGCCCCCTCAGAAGTAATTTCCATGCAGAAGCATAATCATTTACGAAAGAGGAATCCACATCATTATTTGTAAGTTCAAAAGAAAAGGAAAATTTCGGAAACAAGTAGGCGTTATAAATTGCATCGATTAAGCCTTGCGAATTAGGCCCTTGGATAAATCTGATTTTTGTGAATGGCAATAAGGGTATATTAGTGCGTGTAATAATATTTACTGAATAATTATTTTCGTTATCATATAAAAAACCAACGGGAAGGGGAAAAATTTCTATGGAATCTACAGATTCCGATTGAAATTTTGATAAATCAAATGCGGATGAAAATTTAGCATTCAACGGAAATCCGTTTTCCAAAAAAGCAGTTTTGCCATAACCTTCGTTATAAAAATAAATTTCCGATAAATTTCCCGGAACAATATTCCTATTTAAATATGCTATCGAATGATTATAAAAAAAATCATTTAGATCAGAGTAATAACGCCATTCAACATTTTTTTTTAAAACTATATTTTCTTTTGATTTTAAAAAACCCGAATAATCAATTGGAAAAATAGTATCTACTTTCGTTACAGTGGAATCCTTTTTAATAATTTCAGATTGCAATTCCTTTTGCTGTGCAACTAAGGAAACTATAAAAAAGAAAAGTAATTTTGTAAATATTTTGAAGTTATAATTTTTCACAGTAATTATTTTTTTTAAGAATTACAATTTAATTAAATAAATTATGAAATCCACTGTTATATATGCAAATGGTAATGTTGAATTAAAAATACCCCTGTCAATAAATAGTTATATTCATTTTTGTCAAAAAAAATATTTGTTTTAATAGAAAAATTAATTATTTTTTTGTACGGACTTTCATTAACCACAAATTAGAGGAAGGCAAAATGGCAAAAGCCCCAGCAAAACCATTAACAAAAGCAGAGATAGTTGATCATCTATCAACTAAATTAGGAATCACAAAAAAATTAACAAATGATTTCCTAGCTGAATATGCTAATTTGGCTTACAAACAAGCTAAAAAAGGTTTTACATTTCCAGGTATTGGAAAATTAGTTGTTGTTTCTCGCAAGAAAAGAAAAGGTAGAAATCCTGCCACTGGCGAAGAAATAACTATTCCTGCAAAAAAAGTTTTGAAGTTTAAAGTTGCTAAAGCTTGTCAGGATGGTGTTTTCCCACCAAAAAAATAATTTTTATTTAGCCCGGTTATTTAACCGGGTTTTTTTTGGCCTCAATTTCTCCAATAAATCTTCATATAATTCTTTTTCTATGTTGCTTAATAGTATTTTAATAAAGTTATTAAAATCTTTTAAGTACGGATATACAAGTATCTCTTGGTCATCAAATTGAATTCGCAAAGGTTTTAGTAATCTTCCGCTAAAAATATTTCCGTCTAAATTTTTAATGTCAGATATTTTAACCTCAACTTGTTTGAGCTTAAAAAAATCATCAAAAATGATTTTTTCGTTATCTACGAAAATTTTAAATGGCATCTTTTTATAAAGCTTAAAATAAAAGCGATGAATAACAAAAACAATTAGCACATAAATTAATAGAGGAAATATCATTTTCCAATTCTCGGGTAATGCATAAACCAGACTTAGTGAATGCAAAGCAAACATTATTGTTACTACAAAATTCCCATATCTATAAAAGAATTTATAAAACGGATTATACTTAAATAAAATCATCATAAACCAAATTTGTTTTCTAATAATAATTTATTTTTCAAGAACAGTAAAATTTTTTCATTTAATTTGGCATAAGTTTTTTTATCCCTTATTGAGTGCGATTCATTTAACATCAAAAACTCAACATCATTATTATTTTCTTTCAACTTAGCAACAAATTTCTTTATCTGTTTAATACTTACTTTTTTGTCCTTAACGCCATGTATAATAAAAATAGGCACCTCAATTTTTTTGACATTATACAAAGGGGAAAAACTCTTCAACAATTCAATATCTTTATATGGATCCCCTATTCTTTCTGCCAAAATTTTTCTAAACGGCTCCCAATCTGCTGGCACAGAATTTAAAAATCCCAATAAATCCGAAATACCGGAAATTACTACAGCACATGAATACAAATCAGGCTCATTAATAATGTTCATTAGTGCAGAATATCCTCCAAAAGAATATCCAATTATTGCAATCCTATTTTTATCGGCAATTCCTTGTTCAATAACCCAATTTGCAGCGTCTGCAATATCATATTGAATAGCATCACCCCATTGTTTATATCCCATTTGCAAAAACTCTTTACCAAATCCTTTGGATCCTCTATAATTAATTTGTACTGCAGCAAATCCTCTATTTGCAAAATACTGCACCTGACTGTTGTAAATATTTTTATCTCTTAACCAAGGCCCAGCATGAGGATAAATAATTGTAGGCAACTTTTTACTCTTACCTTTGGGAAGAGTTAAATAGCCAGTTAATAATAAACCGTCTCTCGATTTAATTGAAATAGGTTCGGTATCAGCTAGTTTTGATTCTTTAAGCCACGGCATAGCATCCAATAAAAGTTTGACCTCCGAGTTCTCAAGATTAACTAACAAATACTTCGCATATACTTTATTGTTAAATATTTTAACAATAAACTTATTTTCACTGGTATCGCAGCTTTCAATTAAAAAAGAATAATTTGAAAATTTATTTTCAAGAATATTCTCTACCTTTGCCCATTCATCCAAAAAAATTATCTGCTTATATTCTTCTTTGTTCAAATATATTCCTGAAACAGTTTTGTGTTTTTCCGAAAAATATGCTCCTTCAATATCCACATCGTTATCATTATATAATTCGTTTAATTCCTTTTTTTCTGTTGCACTGTATTTAACTAAACTTATTTTATCTCTATTTAAATTAGTTAGAAATATTAAATCGGTATTATTGGAATCAAAAAAGAGCGGGTTAACATAATTATCGAATTCGGAAACAAACAAATTTTCAAAATTAGAATCTTCGGTTTGTTTATAAAAAACAAATCGAGTTAAACCGCTAATTCCAATTGCAACTCTTAATTTTCCCTTGTGATCGGCTAAAAACGAAACTAGGTTCCTATCGTTTTTCAAAACTAATTTTTTTGAATTCATTTTATAATTAATCCGAAAAACATCCAAGGTACTTTCTTTACGTTTTTGAATTGCTAATAAAATCTCGTCTTTTTTTTGATGTATTATATCAATTACCTGTAACTTAAAACAATTCTCATAAATGATTTTGGTGGTTTTTTTTAGATTTTCAACTATTAAGCTTTCAAGATGA
>CAZCBD010000001.1:30225-31347 GCA_964496755.1 uncultured Melioribacteraceae bacterium | reverse complement strand
GATCATTTTCCAATGACCAATAATATTTTTTTACCGAGTTAAATTTACTTTTTGAAATTGTTTTAAAAGGTTCTTCTGTTGATTTAACAAATAAAAAAACAACAGAATCGGAATTTTCAATGTAGCTAAAAAATTTACCGTCCGGCGAAATTTTAACTGCTTGAAATTTCGGTTGTTTAAAAAAGTTTTCGGTTGGAATAGTTTCATTAAACTTATTATCAGAACAAGCTACAATCAATAGTAAAATGAATACAATTTTCATATTAAAAATATTTTTTTTCATTTTATTTTTTCATTTTATTTCATCTTTATTTGACGTTTTCTAACTTTTAAAGTTAGATTTTTTGCCTTCATTTACAATTATTTCAAATTCTTTTTTAGTTATTGGCATTACCGATAGTCTATTCCCTTTTTGCAATAATTTCATACTTTGCAATTCTTCCATTTTCTTCATTGCATCAAGCGATACATAGTTGGAAAATTCTTCAACAAATTTCAAATCGACCATAAACCAAACAGGGGAATCTTTTTTGCTTTTGGGATCATAATATTTAGAGTTTTTATCAAATGCGGTAAAATCAGGATAACTTTCTTTGCAAACTTCACAAACAGCTACAGCTGCCGGTGGCTTTGTGTTACTGTGATAGAAAATAACTTTATCTCCTAATTTCATTTCATCGCGCATAAAATTTCTGGCCTGATAATTTCTAACACCTTCCCAACAAGTTTTTTGTTCTTTTGAATTTTTTAAATCCTCGATAGAATATACTGACGGTTCTGTTTTCATTAACCAATACTTCATTTTTCCTCTTTCCGACTAAATAATTTCTGTTTCTAGGATAGGAATATTTGAAATTTCCACCTTCAATTTATCGCCTTTTTGGGTTTCACCAACTCCTGCCGGCGTACCCGTAAATATTAAATCTCCCTTTTCCAATGATATCCTGTTCGAAATATATTTAACCAATTCGGCAGGACTAAAAATCATTGTATTTAATTTTGCGTTTTGTTTTTCAATATTATTCAAATATAATTTCAAATCTTCATCACCTGTAATTTCATAATCCGATTTCAGAATGAAATTTCCCAACACCGCCGAAGTATCAAAACATTTAGAAAGGG
>CAZCBD010000001.1:0-30215 GCA_964496755.1 uncultured Melioribacteraceae bacterium | reverse complement strand
TTTCTCGCAACGAATATTGTAAATCCCTTAAAGTCATATCCAAACCGGCTGCATAACCGGCTATAGCCTCTTCCGCTTCCTTTATATCGACTTTTGAAATATCTTTACCAATATATAAAACAAGTTCCGCTTCATAATGCAATGAATTAGTATGATCTGGATAAATAACTTTTTCGTTATTAAATATTACCGACGAATTGGTTTTAGAAAAAATTATCGGCTCACTCGGAACACTGCCCCCCATTTCTTTTGCGTGATCTGCATAATTTTTCCCAACGCATAAAATTTTCCCTATAATTACATTTTCATTTGAATTTTCGATTTTGATTTTCTTCAGACTCATTACTTTACCTAATTGTATATTAATATTTTACTTCACACTAAAATTATTATTTCAGTATTTAATTTGATTGAAAAATCTTTATTTGCCTTATATCCGTACAATCAAGGTTTGATTTCTTTTGATAAATTAAAAAAAACATCGCGTGCAATTTCAATTATTAGGTTGAATTATTTCCCGATTGTTATTTTCAACTTATTATTTAATTCTTCATAATTAAATTCGGAATTAAATAAATGATACAGGTTTATTTCAAAAAAAACGTTAAAAAATTTCATTACAAGATAGGTTAATACTTACGGAATTCTTTATCCTTATAAAAAAGGAGGCAGCAAAAAGCTGCCGATTATAAACAAAATTGTTATTAAGCTGATTTTTTATCCTTTTCAATATAGATAGGCTTTGAGCCTTTAAGCACAGTATCACCGGTAATTATACATTTTTCCACATTATCCAAAGAGGGTACTTCGTACATAATATCTATCATAAATTCCTCAACAATTGAACGCAAAGCTCTGGCACCTGTTTTTCTTTCAATTGCTTTTTTAACGATTGCATCAACAGCCAAAGGATCAAATTCAAGATCAATATTTTCAAGCTCAAATAATTTTTTGAATTGTTTAAATATTGCATTCTTTGGTTGTGTTAAAATATTTTTTAGTGCCTCTTCATTTAGTGAATGCAAAGGCGAAATTACAGGTAATCTTCCAATCAATTCCGGAATTAATCCGAATTTCAATAAATCTTCCGGTTGAACCAAACTAAAAAGTTCATCCTGGTCTAAAGATTTTTTATTTATCGGATTTCCACCAAACCCCATCGTGCTTGTATTTATTCGTTTAGCAATAATAGGTTCTATTCCATCGAAAGCACCACCACAAATAAACAAAATATTTTTTGTATCAACATTAATTAATTTTTGTTCGGGATGTTTTCTGCCTCCTTTGGGTGGAACTCCCGAAATAGTGCCTTCTAAGATTTTAAGTAATGCCTGCTGAACTCCTTCACCGGACACATCTCTTGTAATGGATGAAGATTCACTCTTTCTGGCTATTTTATCGATTTCGTCAATATAAATAATTCCTTTTTCCGCTTTTTCCAAATTATAATCCGAAGCTTGAAGTAATCTTACTAAAACAGTTTCAACATCATCGCCAACATAACCTGCTTCTGTAATTGTGGTAGCATCGGCAATTGCAAACGGTACATCTAAAATTTTCGACAAGGTTTTTGCAATTAATGTCTTACCAACCCCTGTAGGACCAATTAACAATACATTACTTTTTTCAATTTCCACATCATCTAAACCGCTAAACTCGTCATTAGTTTGCATAATTCTTTTGTAATGATTATAAACTGCAACAGCAAGGGATTTCTTAGCTTTATCTTGACCTATAACATGCTCATCCAGTTTTCGTTTTATATCAGCCGGTGTGGTTAGTTTTTCGCTTCTTTTTGATTTATTTATTGCTGCCAAATCATTTCTTAAAATATCAACACTTGCCATAATACACGAATCGCAAATGTATGCGTCCGGCCCTGCAACCATACTGGCAACTTCTTCATTTGTTCTTCCGCAAAAAGAACATTTTATTATTTTCTTTTCATTTGTGTCAGTCATTTTCACCTTTTCAGATATTTTCGGTATTCGTTAAAAATCGAGTTTCTCAATTTTCGAATTTATCTATTACTTAATTATTTGTGTACAATACTTTATTGCAAAGTATTTATAATTTTAATTATCAAATATACGGCTTTATCCTTAAAAGCAGAAGTTGTTTTGTTAATAGTTTATTTGAAATTGTTTTTATTTCTTGAAGCCATTTAACAGTTAAAAAATCTTATTTCATTATTTTTTCCCATTCGTCGATAGAAAGAATTTCCGCTTCATCAACAAGCATAATCGGAATATTATCTTCAACACGATAAGCCCTTCTGCACTCCGGATTAGTAGAAATCAGCCTGTTATCAATCAATTTCAAATCAGCTTTACATTCTGGACAACAAAGTATTTCAATTAATTCGTTTCTCATCACTACTTTATTAATTTTTTTCAAAAAAGTATATAAACAATTTGATGTTTAATTATCAAGTAATTAATATATTGAATAAAAAATAAAATTAATTATGCCAAAAGAAATTAAACTATTTAGAGAATTACCAACATTAGAAACCGAAAGATTAATCTTACGAAAAATTTTTCTTTCCGATTGTAATGATATTTTCGAGTATGCGTCAAATAATGAAGTAACAAAATATTTAAGCTGGCCAACTCATAAATCACTTGAAGACACTCAAGAATTTATTTATCAAATTACTCAATCATATATTGATGCCCAACCATCCAGTTGGGGAATTGAATTAAAATCAGAAAGTAAAATAATAGGCACCATTGGATTTTTATATTGGGACATAGAAAATAAGCGAACTGAAGTGGGTTTTGTATTATCAAAGGATTATTGGCGAAAGGGTTTAATGACCGAGGCATTAATTGAAATTGTGAAATTTGCTTTTCTGATGATGGATGTTAATAGAATTGAAGCACGAACATTACTTGATAATATTGCATCGCAAAGTCTTTTAGAAAAAAATAATTTTTTGTATGAAGGAATCTTGAGGGAATATATTTATTTTAACAATAAATTTCTTGATGTTAAATTATTTAGTTTACTTCGAAATCAATTTTAGTATTTATCTGTTTTAGATTTATTTTTTTACTTTTTTCTCTTTTTTACTTTTTTCTCTTTTTTACTTTTTTCTCTTTTTTTCATATCGGCTAAACTAAATTCGCATCCACAGTATTTTTGTCTATACAAATTATATTCTTCACTTAACTGCAAGCTTCTTAAGAATCCGTTTTTCTTTTTAAAATTGAAAGGTAAATATTTGGAGTATTTATTACCTAACTCAAATATTCGCTTTGAAACTTTATGTGGACTTAAAGTTAAAGTAGTTGTAAAAAAGGGAATATCAAGTTCATCAGCCAAAGCCGCTGTGCAGGCTAAACTAAAATCAAAACAAATATCGCAACGTTTGCCCTTTTCCGGTTCAGACTCAAATCCTCTTATTTTTTCAAGCCATAAATCGTGATTATAATCATCTTCTTTTATTTCTACATTAATTATTTTTGCCAATTTTTTTGCACTATCAAATCGCATTAAGTATTCTTCATGCGGATAAATATTACTATTACAGAAATATAAAACCACTTCATATTCATCCAACATCAATTTTTCTACCGAAGGTGCGGCACAAGGCGCACAACACATATGAACTAATATTTTTTTGTTTTCAGACATTTATTTCCCTTTGCAAATAGGAATCATAATCCGGTACAATTCGTTCATATTTTTCGTGCATTAATTTTGACGAAAAAATAAAATCGGCCGAAGCTCTGTTGCATGCAATCGGTATATTCCAAACAATTGCAATTCTTAATAATGCTTTTATATCAGGGTCGTGGGGCTGTGCTTCAAGCGGATCCCAGAAGAAAAATAAAAAATCAATTTCACCTTGCGATATTTTTGCCCCTATTTGCAAATCACCCCCCAGCGGTCCACTTTGCAATTTTTCTACTTCCAAACCCAAATCTTCAATTAATTTGCCTGTTGTACCTGTAGCGTAAAGCAAATGTCTTTCCAAATTTTCTTTATTAAATCTTACCCACTCAAGTAATTCTTCCTTTTTATTATCATGTGCAACCAAAGCGATCTTTTTTATTTTTTTAATTTGTTCTTTTTTCAATTTCAATCTCAGTTTGTTTTTTCATAATCAAATATCGTAATTTTAATTCTTTTGTAATGTTATTTAAATATTATTTTTTTTGCTTTCAATAGATATTGATTAATTCTTTCTTTTTCAATTTTTTCCAAAATATTGGATTTATAAATTATAACGGGAAAACTTATTAATACAAATATTTTTAGAATAATTAAGAAAAGTCCAGATGTAGCAAAAACCATCGGAATAAAAAATAATATTGTGCTTAACCCGAGAACTTTCAGAACAGTAATTAAATCGTAAGGTATTTTATAAGCTTTATCCGCAAAGTGTTTAGTGAGAAAGAAAAATGCGATAAAGGATAAAAGATTAGCGATAGCTGCTCCTTGAAATTTAAATATTGGAATTAAAAAATAATTTAAGCTTAAATTAATCAACAAAGCTACAAAAGAAATATAAGCAATCACTTTGGTTTTGCCCTTGAAATACAAACTAATAATAACAACTGATTTTGCCCCCAGAAAAATAAAACCGAGAATTATAATCGGAACAGCTTTGTACACAATATTGTATTTCGGATTTTTTGAAAAAACTTCAATTAATTCAAAACTAAAAAGCGAAATAAATAAGCCAATCCAAAATAGAATAAACATGTAATAGTTTAACACTTTATTCATATATCTTTTATCACCCTCACGACCAAGCATTTTTAATGCTATAGGGAAAATGCTAAGAGAAAAAGCTTGAACTAAAAATACATTTATAAAGCCTCCGATTTTTGCAGCCAATGCAAAATAGCCTGTTTCAATTTCCCCAACCAAATTCAGCAACAAATATCTGTTTGCAAAATTTAGCATACTGTTTGTGAAACCCGAAAAAATCAGTGGAAAACCAAATATTACAAGAGCTTTTATAATTTTCAAATCAACTTTAAATTCAATTTTCTTTAAATAAGACGAAAAAATTAAAATAAATTGAAATGTTTCACTGGCAATAAATGCGTAAAATATTCCTTCTATTCCTATTCGTAAATAGGCAATAAAGTAGATATTTAAAACCAAATTGATTATTAATTTTAAAATATTAGATGAAGCATAAAATAAAGATCTTTCTTCCGCCCTTAAAAAGTTTAATATTAAAGTATTTAAAATCCTAACCAAAGTTATTAAAATCATCAATCGAACTATTTCTAAAGTAATTAAACTCTGGTTGAATAAATCTTTAATTACATCAGCAAATATAAAAGCTCCTATTAAAACAGAACCCGAAACTATTACAATAAAAATTAAAGAAGAATTTAATATTACTCCTTTTTTATACTCAAAATCTCTATCCGTATAATGTTTTATGAGTGCATGAGGCTGGCCAAGAATTAATAATTGTGTTAAAACAAAAACCGTGGAAAAAACAACATCTTGTATTCCATATTCGGCAACTGATAAATACTTCAGGTAAAAAGGCAACAAAATTATACCCGATAATTTCGTTGCAATATTTCCCAAACTATAAATTGCCGTATGCCTTAAAGTATATTTTAATTTTTCAATCATTTTTGATTTTTGTTAATTATATTTTTCACTTTCTCATAATCCTCCATAAAATCAACTTCAATGCAATTATAATTTGAAATATCGGCAGTAACCCACTGCACATTACATTTAATTGAATATTCCATTCCCTTTTCAAAATAATCGTTTGGTTTACAATTTCTCTCAAACTTTCAACAAACAAATTGAAATCTTGCTCCGAAATTTTATTTATTCCAACTGCTTCTCCTTCGGCATTCATTACGAATTTAGATATATCCGTAACAAAACCGTTACTGGTTTTATATTTGACTTTTTCTTGCCCGCATTCGTAACTGTTTACGCCAACTACATTTCCATCAGTTTTAATTATTTTCCATACTACTTCTTTTTCCAAATAAACATCGCCATTAATCCAAATTACTTCGGAAGCATCTATTGATTCAAGCGTTAAGAGTAAACTTTGTGACGTATTCGTAACATGAAAATACGGATTGTATTTATACAGCACGGCAGAAAATCTTTCCATTATCTGATTCTCTAAAATAGAAGTATCGTTATCAATCTTTATTAACGATTTGGGAAAAGATTCACCAAGCCTACTTCCCACCCCCGCAGCTAATATTATTGCTTTCATTTTGCACCTTTTTGTTTTTGTATTTTATGTTTTTCACATCTTATTCTTTTTTGTATCTCTTCAAACTCGCTTCGAGTTATTACCATCTTTGTATTTGTGAAACAAAGAATGCACTCTTTCGCGTTTTTCTTTATCCTTTTGAGAATCACCTAAATATATTTGAACGGCTTCTAAAAGTTCATCAAACGCACTTACTATCTTGCTGGAAACAATTTCTTCGTAATCATATAAAAATCCTCTTGTATTATAGTAGCTTTCATAATCATACGCATAAAAAATAGTTGGTCGGTCTAAATGTAAAAAATCAATATATACACTTGAATAATCGGTAACCAAAATATCTGTAATTAATAATAGTTCTTGTGTATCTATTTTTAAGTTCGAAATATTTTTATATCCATTAATTCTATTTTTAATTTTACCGGCTGATATTGATTCATTCAGATGACTTTTTTCCAAGAAAATTATATCCGGATTATTTTTCATAAAATTTTCCATTTCAATTTTATTTTCAAGAAACGGCGATTTATATTCCGAAATTTCATCTCGGAAAGTCGGGAAATATGATACAATTTTTTTTTGCGGTTCAATTTCCAATTTTAATTTGGAGAGTATTTGTTCTTTTGAAAAATCCGAATAAAAAATATCATCTCTGGGCTGACCTGTTACCACAACATTTTTCGAATTAAAACTCTTCTCCAAATTAATTTTCGCCGATTCCGAAGTAGCAACAATTAAACTGTTTTCATCACCTTTTATTTTATCTTTAGTTAAAAAAGATACTAAGCGACGTTCAATTTTTCTCCATTTCGAAAAATTAATATCATCTCGTTTGTCTCCAAGCAATGATTTAATTGGCACTCCATGCCACAGGTTAATAAACAAAACCCCATGCTTTACAAAATTAAAAATATCATCGCTGCTGATATTCACCACAAAAACTTTTGCTCGCAAGGAATAAAAAATTGCTTTTATTGAATTCTTTAATACAACATTCTTATTTGATTTTTTTAATTCCTCATAATCTTTTTTACTATTGGTAATCCAAATTGCCTTTATAGTTGAATAATTATTAGTAACAAATTCAAAAAAATATTTTGAATTACCGGAATAAAGTTCTCCGCGCCACGCCCCAAACATCCAAATGTTTGAATTTCTTTTTACCACAAAGGTTAATAATCTCATTGCATTGTGAATAAAGGCCTTTATAATTTTATCTTTTATTTTTCGTTCTTTAAAATCCATCTCTCAAAACTTTTAATAATGTAGATTTTCTGTTTTTTAGTGAAAAATTTTCAACTATTCTATTTCTGTTTTCAATTCTTTCTGCAATTGAAATATTTTTTAATTTTTCAATCTTTTCAGAAATTAATTGAATTTCATTTTTAACAACATACTTCTCATCTCCAACTATTTCGGGCAAAGCACCGTTATTAAAAACAATAGGTACAACGCCCGACAATATTGACTCTGCAAGGGTTAAACAAAATGATTCCACCATAGAAAACTGGCAATAGATATTTGCCTCTTCATAATATTTATGTAATTCGGAATAATCTGTCGGTTCAATTAAATCCATATTCGCAGGTACATTCTTTAATGTCCCTTGAGCATGCTTTGTAATTCCCACCACTAAAAATTTATCTTGTGGATTTTTTCTTGCCAGCTGAATAAAAGTATCAATCCCTTTTAATTTTATTCTCTGTAAACTGTCTATATAGCCGACCGTTAAAATTTTTTTTCGGATTCTATTTTCGTCAAGATTAAAACAACCGGTATCAACCCCATTATAACACAAAACCGTATGCAAATTCGGAACTATCTGAATTGTTCGATTCAGAATATATTTCGATACTGCTAAATTTTTAAAAGAATATTTGATAGAAAATTTTGTACAAAAAGCCCTTAAAGGATTTTTAAATGAACCGTAATTTATTTCGGGAATAAAACAAACATCATACCCACCAATAACAATAAATAATTTTTTTTTCAAAATTTTGGCAAATACCGTCGGCAAAAAGGAATGATAGTCAGCAAACCAAATAAAAATTTTCTCCGCAGTCCAAATATTTTTCATCAGCCAAAAAAACAACTTAGCTTGGCTTAGAAAATGCCCCGACAAATTTTTTGCCTGTGCATAACAATGCTCAATCACATCGTATTGGCTCGATAAAATATCGATATCGTTTTTAACAAACGTACTTTTGGAGGTATAGACAAAGAGTATTTTTTCTTTTTTCATTTTTCAATCAAATACAACAATTCTTCTTTCTCAAAATTAGATTTTAAATCTTTATACTCGGTTAAATTTAGAATTAGAATTGAAATCTTTCGTTTAATTAATTTTTCGGTTTTATTTTTAACCCGTGTTATTTCCGATTTATTTAAGGCCTCGCCAACAATAACAAGATCAATTAAACCGGAGTCTTTTCCTGCCGCATAATCGCCCCTAATGAATGCAGTTTCGATATTCCCGATTTTTGTGATTATATTTTTTATAACATCATAAATTCCTGTTGATTTCAAAACTATGTTTCTAATTTCATTAAATAAGGGATGTGCAACATTGGCAAAAAAAATCTTATTTCGTCCCTCTTTTTTTGACTCCAATATTTTAGCCTCTTCGAGCTTATTTAATTCAACTCTGATTCCATTTGTTGATTCATTAAACTCTTTGGCCAATTGACGCAAATAACCTGTTGAATTGGGATTAAGGAAAAACTTCAACAAAAGCTTTATTCTTGCTTCCGATGTAATTAAATCTTTTAACATATATTGAGTATTTTTTTTACTCAATATAAAAACAAAAAATCAAGCAAGCAATCATTTTTTAAGTAGAGTTTCACATCCTGTTGCAAAAAATTCTCTTAAAAAAACAATATTCGGAAATTTTATTGTAGGTATTTTGTATCTTAATTTGAAGATTGGCCGTGAAAAAAATAATTCCATTTTAACAATATTGAATTTATTATCTTCAATCAATTTCTCAAAATCATTTAAGGTTAAACCAATTTTAAAATTCAATTTAACAGCTTTAATAACTCTTATATCTTCGTCAAAAATCTTACAAAAAAAATCAATTAAAAAATCAGGAAGTAAATGTAAAAAAGGGAAAAGCCTCAATACTGTTTTGCCGTTTTGCTGATGTCCGGCAAAGGGAGAAAATCTTGGAGGAAAAGTTATATAAAAATACCCGTTAGGTTTAAGCATTCTATAAATATGTTCAAATGCAGATTTTTTATTTGAAATATGCTCAATAACATCACGTAAAATAATTAAGTCATAACTTTCCTCTCTACCGTCTAATATTTTCGCATCAGTTAAATCTCCTACAAATAAGGGCAGTTGAGGATCTTTTTCTTTGGCAGTTTTAACACGACTTGCACTAATTTCAAAACCCTCAATATTATATCCTGCCTTTTTAAGAACACTAACTACCCCTCCTTCACCACTACCTACTTCTAAAATCTTTAAGCTTCTGAATTTTGAAAGATGTTTCTCTAAAAAAGGTATTATGTAATCTTCACAAAACCTTTGTTGTTCATAATAATGTTTCTCCGCCATTTTTTCTCCTTTCAGAAAAGAGTCCGAATGTTATTAGAGCAAGCACCAATATGTTACCCACCCAAGCAAGTTTTACTCCTATGAAATATGTACTCGGCTCGAATTTAAATTCAATTTTATGTTTTCCATTGGGCACTTCTATTCCTCTTAAAACATGGTTAACATTATATATTTTATTTTCTTTCCCATCTACGAGCGCTTTCCATCCTTCGGGATAATAAATTTCGGAAACTATCAAAAACTGTTTTCCCTTTGCTTCAACCGTAAAACTTAAATTATTTAGACCTTGTTTTAGTAATTTTATATCTCCTGCCGAAGTATATTTCGAGTTTAAATTATTTAAGTCTGAAGTTAATATCAAACAATTATTTCGGGGATTAAACTCTTGGCTATTCATGAACCTTAACATTTCCACCTTATTAGGAAAAGATTTAACTTCCTTTATAAACCACGCTTTAGGCAAAGCTCGCGAATTAGTATATAAAAATTCCTTACGATTTTTGTTGTGAGCCACTAAAGTTAGAAAATCATTCTGCAATGGTTTGTTTGTAATAACAAATTTTCCGGAAAGCATATTTATTATCGGCCAATTAATTTTATTTTCGGTTGGATAATTAAACAAATTATTTTCAACTAAATCTTGAATGCCCTGTAATTTAATGGCACTATACCCGCTTATCATAGGATAAAAATATGCGTAATGATTACTAGTAAATTCTTTACCTAAATAAATACCTCTATGTTCAAATGAATTTTTTTGTAAAAATCTTGAGATTTCATTTTCTTTAAAAACAGATGTTTCTAATATTTCACGGTTATTTTTCTTTATTTTATCATAACTTAATTTTGTTACTACTCCCGTTTCAAAAATTACAAGTGTGCTAATAATCAACAATATCAGTATCTTTGAAGCTTTTTGCTTAATAAGCAAATATACTTGTGTCAATAATACTGCAGTAAGTAGGATTATACGAATTAGATCTGTGGTTAAAAACTCTTTGCGTATTCCCTTTATAATTTCCAATGTTTGAGAATTATAGCGATTTGCTTCCGCAGGTATCATAAAGGCAAACGAATCTTTGAATAAATAAATCAAAATCAGAAAAGAAAAACCTCCGCCAAATATTATTGTAATATTTTTAATATCATTTTTGATATCTTCCGTAAAGAGTGCTTTTAATCCGTATCCCGCTAATGTAAGCAAAGCAATAAAAGTTATATTTGTAAACATTGCCGGTGCTCGGAATTTTGAAAAATAAGGCACATAATAGAAAAATAATTTATACAAAGGAGCAAAATGTTTTCCCAATGCCAATAGCACAGAAAATACTGCAAACACCGCAAGTGCTTTAACAAATTTATCCTTTCTGTAAAAGTATGTTCCATAAATTGCGAAAAGAAATAACACAAATCCAAAGAAAGAATAATTTCCATTAAATATTTTTTCGCCCCAATATCCGGGTACAATTTGTCCTTTTACTTGTGAATATTTATCTCCGTTATAAACCTCTGCGGAATATCCTCCGTGAAATCGCGGAATAAAAAAGTCGATTATCTCTCCCGACCCGAGTGACCAATTTGTAGCATAATCGAAGCTGACTCCGCCCGATTTTTCGGCCGAATTTTCAATTGTATTTATATGAACAGGTTTGCCACCGCGAGTAGAATAGGGTGCATATTCCTTCAGAGAGAAAAACGGTTGTGCGGCCATTAAAATTGTCAGAATAATAGCAAGAATAAATTTTACCGATAAAGATTTTACCGAATTAAAATCTTTCTTTATAAAAAATCGAATGAAAGGAACAGTAAATAAAAACAGTAAAATCAGTATCCCATAAAAGATAATCTGGATATGCTGCGTTCTAACCATCCAAGCGAATGCTAAAGCAAATAATCCGGTACCCACCCATGATTTTTTATCAAAAAAATAGTTAAACGAAACCAGCAACCAAGGAAAAACCATTATTGCACGAAGTTTTGCATTATGTCCGGAACCAATTAATGCTTGCCAATCGGGAAGCAACACAAAAACTATTGCCGGTAGTAATGCTAAATACCAAGGTATTTTCTTATAAATTAATAAAACAAAAATTCCTATCCCACCAATAAACAAATACCAAAAAGACCAATACGAGAACTTACTTAAAACGGAAATCAGCGAATCAACTTGAATTAAAAATGGTGTTATTCTGTGATAAATAGGCATGCCACCAAATATTGCCGGATTCCAAAGAGCCTTTTCATTTTCAATTTTTTCAAGGGAAAGATATAAATGACTTTTCCCGGATGCTGCAACCGTATCTTCGCCAACCGGAGCCAAATTGTCAAAAACATATGGTGCGGTAACAATTAAAGCCGGAACAACTATTAATATTAGAGCAATTATTATTTTAAGTCTAAATGAAATTGTTTCTATTTTTGTTAAAATATTTGTGTTATTCTTTATCTGAGTTTTATTTTCTTTTGTTCTGCTTTTTTTCTTATTTGTCATTTTATAGTCTTCCTATTTTTCTCAAGGCTTGATATTTGCTTTTGTACATTTTTATTATGTTCGGTAAATTATCCTGATTTGAAAATTTTATTGCATAATCTTTGAATATTTTTTCTCCGGTTAGGTTATACATTAAATTAAGTTGAGTGACATGGAGTCGTTGATACCCAATAGTAGCAGGATCAATAGCAGGATACCATTCCGCTTTGCACAGATTATATCTTGACCAATAGCCTAAATCATATTCGGGTAAAATATTTTTTAAAGTTGTAATTCCATCTTCGAATATTTTTTTTGCTATTTTGCTTTCGGGAACAACTCTGCAAAAATCTAAAATTCCGCAAAGTGAAAAAATCATTCCGTTTAAAACCAGCGTTGGAACCGAAGCAGTATATTCTTCGTAAAAATTTCCCCACTTAGTTTCAGCTACCACTCCTCCTTCGGAAACTTTTTTCGTAAAAGGAATTAATGCTTTTTCCGCTATTTTAAAATACTTTTTATCGTTCGTAATCTGAAATGCACGCAACAAAATTGAGATCCCCCGGCTCTGTGAAAAAGCCGATTGCCACGGTCCATTATTTTTATAAGCCGGCAAAGGAACATTTGTTAACCATCTTACACCAAGTTCATTATTTTCATTTGCGTTCTCAACAAACCAATCAGCAAAGTTTAAAAACCTCCGCTTGTCGATTTCCGACTTTGTATGCAAATATGTGTGAAAAACGGCAATTCCCAATTGGCCTATGGATATTGGAAAATAAACGTATTCTTGATTTTCAACATCAATGTATGTTTCATTAAGCGGTATTCCTTTTTTATCAAATCTTTTTATTAATCGTTGGTCTTTGCCCGAAGCAACTCTTTGTTCATCAAATTTAAAATAGTAATACCCCAATTCCCGACTCATATCAAAATTTAATTCATATGCCTTTTTGGGTCTATTTAAATCGCGCAAAAATTTCACGCCCATAAAAAATATTTTTTTTATTTTCATAATAATTCGGTTTTCTTTTCGAGAAATTTCTTAACAGTTTCCACAATAAAGTCAATATCGGAAATGTCCAAATGTTCCCCAATTGGAAGACTCAGATATTCTTTATCATATTTATTTGCATAAAAATTTTCATTAAACTGTTTTAAATGATTGTATGCTTTTAATTTTGGCAAAGATATGGGATAATGAACTATTGATTGTATTCCATTGGCTGATAAAAACTCTATAAGCTCATCACGTAATTTTGTTCTAATTACAAAGACATAAAAATTTGAATACGCCCAAGGTTCGATTTTGGGTAAAATAATTTCCCCGCATCTTTCAAAATCAGAAAAGTATTTTTTTGCAAGAATATTTCTTTTTTCATTCCATTTATCCAAATATTTTAATTTAACCGAAAGAACGGCAGCCTGCAAAGCATCCAATCTAGAGTTTCTACCTTCAAACAAATGATTATATTTATCAATTCTACCATGATTTTTAATCATTTTGCACTTTTCGGCAAGCTCCTTGTTATTTGTTACAATTGCACCCGCATCTCCAAATGCTCCGAGATTCTTACCCGGATAAAAGCTGAAGGTAGCAATATCACCAAAGGTTGAGACTTTTCTGTCCTTGTATTTTGAACCTTGAGCCTGAGCGCAATCTTCAATAACTTTTATATTGTTGGCTTTTGAAATTTTTAAAATCTCATCCATATCACACGGATGGCCATAAAGATGTACCGGAATAACCGCTACGGTTTTCGGTGAAATTTTTTCTTTAAAACTTTGCGGTGATAAAGTATAATTATACTTATCGCAATCAGCAAACACAACATTTAATCCGTTGGCAGAAACCGCTTCACTTGTTGCAATAAAACTATTGGCAGGAACAATTATTTCACTCCCTTTCGGAAAGTCAAAAGCTTTTATTGCTATTTCCAAAGCATCGGTTCCGTTGCCTACGCCAACACAGAATTTAGCACCACAATAATTTGCAAATTCATCTTCAAATTTTTCTACATAACTTCCGCCAATAAAACTTGATGATTCAATTACCGATTTTAGAGTTTCATCAATTTCATTTTTTATTAATTGATACTGTTTATTTAAGTCCAAAAATTTTATCATCTTTAATTCCGTTTTTTGCCTAATCGAGAAAACTTGGGATTGAATCGTAAGAACACTTCTTTTCCTGTTTCAGCCGATTCATAAATTGCATTAATTAATTCGAGCGATTTTCTACCTTCCAAACCATCAACCAAAGCTTTTGAATTTTCATTTAAATTTTTAATAACATCTTCCAAATAACGTTTATGACCAAAGCCATAAATATTAGGAGGATTTTCGGCAAATTCATTTAATATTTTTTTCTTAACTTCTTCGGGCTCATTTTCAAAATTCCATGTTTCCATTTCATTAACTGCAAAGCCGCTTATTACAACGCTTCCCTTTTCACCGAGAATAGAAATGGAACCCTCTAAATCATTGGGCCTAGTGGCTGTAGTGGCTTCAATTATTCCCATAGCACCGTTTTTAAATTGAATAATTGCAGCGGCCGTATCATCGGTTTCAACATTAGCCAAATATGTTTTTGTTTTAGCCATTACCGAAACAGGTTCACCAAGCATCCATTCAAGTAAGTCAATATGGTGCGAAGCTTGGTTTGCCAAAACCCCTCCATCAAGTTCCCAAGTACCCCGCCAATTGTCTAAATCATAATATTCTTGGGTACGGCACCAACGCACTCGTATGGTTCCCAAAATTAATTTCCCGAACTTATTCACTTCAATGGCTTCTCTTAATTTTATTACCGGTAAGTTATATCGGTTTTGCTTTACAACAAAAAGACGTGTTCCGTTTTCATCACATGTTTTAATCATTTCGTCGGCATCTTCCAAAGTTAGAGCCATGGGTTTTTCGCAAACAATATGTTTTTTATATTTTTTGACAATATCAATTGTGTGAGTAGGATGCAATCCGCTTGGGGTTAAAATTGAAACAACATCAACATCATTTTCCGTTAACATTTTGTCATAAGAATCATAATATTTTACATCATATTTTTCACCTGTGCGTTTTGCTTTTTCAAGTTTAATATCGCAGACGGCAACAAGTTCGGCATTTTCAATTTCTTTCAGTGCATCAATATGCTTTTTGCTGATTCTTCCGCATCCAACCAATGCAAATTTTGTTTTTTTCATTTACTTCTCAGATAATAATTTCAAAAAAATATCCGTTATTTTTTTTACACTTTTTTCAGTTAAATATTTATCCAGATTTTCATTCCAATCCAAACTAATATATTTTTTCTCTTTCCAAACTTGAAATTTTTCGGTAATAAATTTAGAAATATTTTCAATCTCATCTTTACAAAATAACCGACCGCTATTTGTTTCACTCAAAACTCTATCAACAATGCTACCTTTTTCGCCCACAGCTAATATCGGCTTCCGTAAAGCAAGATAATCAAACATTTTTGCACCGATTATTCCTTTGGAATATTTATTTATAGCATAAGTTGGGAAAAATAAAAGTGATGATGTATTCCCAAATTCCATCAGCTTATTTCTTGGTAAGTAATCATTTATTACGATATTCAAATTTGAATATTTCTGAATTAAATCAGAAAAATCAGAATAAGTTTTTCCTGTAAAATTTATTTCAATATCAAACAAATTAATGTTTTCAATTTTATTTATTGCTTTGAAAAGTGGTTCTGGATTCTGAAATTTTGTTAGATTCCCAATAAAAAGAATTCTGAACACATCTGATTTTATCGGATAAAATTGTTTTTTTTCGAAACCGTTATGTAATACAAAAAAATTATTTTCTTCTTTTTCTTTGAATAAAAAAACTAATTCCGCACTCACAGTAGTAATTGCAGAAGCCTTTTTTAAAACTGCTTTTTCAAATTTCAAATCCACCTTTTTCATAAAATTCAATTTTGGCAAATCGGTATTCCAATAACCGTCTGTCCACGGATCTCTAAAATCCGCCACCCATTTTAATTTATGTTTTTTTGCCAAATACTTTGCACCGAGATGCAGCGAATTCGGAGGTGAAGTGCTAAAAATAATATCAGGTTTTTCGTTTTGAATTATTTTGTTTCCGGCAGAAATTAAAAAAGGTAACCAACCTACCCGACCATCAGGAATAAATATATTTGCTCTAATCCACTTGGAGACTTTATTTATTGCCGATTCGTTTTTTGTTTTTGAAAAAACATCTTTCGGAATAACCCCATCTTTCTGTTTCAAAAGTTTTTTATAAATTGAAAAAGGTTCGAAAGTTTTTGTTTTAATTACCTTAATATTTTCAGGTAATTCCTTTATTAAAGAATAATCAAAAGCAGGATAGCTTCCGTTTTCAACTGTTAAAATTATAGGTTCAAAATTAAAGTCTCTTAAAAATTTTGTAAACTTTACAACACGTTGAACACCCGGGCCGCCGGCAGGGGGCCAATAGTAAGCTATAATTAAAACTTTTTTAACTTTTCGGTTATTCATTAATCCTAGTAAGTTGTTTATTTTTAATTTTGTATTTTTTACCGCAAGTTGAACACTCAACAATTTTTTTTGTTTCTACCACATTTAATTTAAGTCCGCATTCACACATCCAACCTTTTAGTTTTGCAGGATTACCAAAAACCAATGCATAATCCGGAACATCTTTTGTAACCACAGAACCGGCACCTACAAATGCATATTTACCGATTTGATTTCCGCAAACAATTGTAGCATTAGCACCAATTGTTGCACCTTTTTTAACTAAAGTTTCCATGTATTCATTTTTGCGTGGTATTTCACTTCGGGGATTAATTACGTTTGTAAATACCATCGATGGGCCAAGAAAAACATCATCTTCCAAAGTTACTTTTTCATAAACCGAAACATTATTTTGTATCTTACAATTATTTCCGATTTTCACATCATTTAAAATCACAACGTTTTGACCAATTCTACATTTTTTGCCAATTGTTGCACCTGTCATTACATGGCAAAAATGCCAAATCGTAGTACCCGCACCAATTATAACGTTTTCATCTATATAAGAAGATTCATGGACAAAATATTCTTTTTCCGATTTATTGTTCTCCGATTTATTATTCATTGTATTTGTCATATTTATTAAAATTCATTTGTAATAGTTTTTCGTAAACCCTGTTAATTTGTCTTTTTTTAAAATTATTCTTTTGAAAAAGGCATAAATAAATCCGAATCCATAACCCCAAATCTGTATGGGAACAATTATCGGAATATAAGGCAATACTCGTATATCCTTATATTTAATTGCAGCGTGGATTGACATCGAAACCAATATTCCAATCCCTACAATTAAAATCGGTATAAAAATATTCGGAATAATTACAGCCATTAAGATTATTAACATTGAAATAATAGTAGCAATTGCCGGAAGAATATGTATAAGTTCCAACATATTTGAATCTAATTTAAAAAGATTAATTCTGGCCACACCCCAATTAAAAACTTGCTTAAAAAATTTTTTTATTCCGATTCTTCGTTTGTGATAAACAATAGCATCATCAACCTTTATAACCGGTTGGCCTGTTTTAATTATTCGGTTAGAAAACTCAATATCTTGCCCATGTCGCAAGTTTCCCATTCCACCTATTTCATCAATAATATCAGCACGAACACCCATATTAAAACTTCTCGGAAAATATTTTGAAATTTTTTTCTTTGAATGTCCTCTAATTCCTCCGGTTGTAATAAAAGAAGTCATGGAATAATCAATCGCTTTTTGTACGGGCAAAAAATCCGGCAAAACTTTATCAGGACCACCAAATCCGGCCGGCAAAACAGTTTCTAATTTTTTGGCGTATGCTTGCAACCAATTTTTATCAGCAATACAATCACTATCAATAAAAACAAAAAAATTACCTGCGGCTTTATTCATTCCCAGATTGCGAGCCGGCCCCGGACCTTGATGATTTTGCTTTAGAAAAGTTATATTTAAATTTCCTTTAGCTGAAAATTGTTCGACCAAATCGCTAGTTGAATCTTCCGATCCATCGTCAACTATTATCACCTCGAATAAATCTTGCGAAAGAGTTTGTTGCTCTAATGAAAAGAGTAACTCTTTTAATTCATCCACACGATTATAGGTAGGTACGATTACAGAAAAAATATATCTGTATTTTGGATTCTTCATTAAAATCAGTTTTTGTCTTTAATTTGATATTCTTTAGGGTTATGCTCGTTATAAACCATAATTTCGCCAATTAAGCCAACGGCAAAAAATTGAACACCAACAATAATCAATAACATACCAAAAAACAAAAGAGGTCGCTTATAGAGGCTGATATTGTTTACAAACCACTCGTACGATAAATACCCGTCAATTGCAATCCCTATTAAAAATGAAATTGTACCGAGCAAGCCAAAGAAATG
The DNA here is from genome assembly GCA_964496755.1 of uncultured Melioribacteraceae bacterium. GTDB lineage: Bacteria > Bacteroidota > Ignavibacteria > Ignavibacteriales > Melioribacteraceae > CAZCBD01. The sequence continues at coordinate 11,548 of CAZCBD010000001.1, read as the reverse complement.
TAACGGTCGTTTCACATATCGTGTAGTAAAAGCAACTGTAATTAAATCAACAAAACCTTTAAAGAATCTGGAGATTCCGTATTTTGTTTTTCCATATCTACGCGGATGATGGCGAACGGGAATTTCTGCAACCGAAAAACCATTATAGTGAGCAAGTACCGGAATATATCTGTGAAGTTCCCCGTACAAAGAAATAGATTTTATTACTTCTTTACGATATGCTTTTAATCCACAGTTAAAATCATGAATTTTAATTCCACTCATAATTCTGGTTATGTAATTAAAAAATTTAGAAGTGTGTTTTTTTATAAACGGGTCTTTTCTTTTTTTCTTCCAACCCGATACTAAGTCCCACCCTTCCGAAAGTTTTAACAACAAACTTGGTATTTCTGCCGGGTCATCTTGCAAATCTGCATCCATTGTAATTACCGCTTCACCTTTGGCTAAAGTGAATCCAACTTGCAAAGCTGCAGCTTTTCCGTAATTTTTTCTAAAACTCACGTATTTTATTTTTTTATTTTCCTTCGCCATTTCTTTCATAATTAAAAGCGATTTATCATTGCTGCCATCATCAATATAAATAATTTCGTATGTGGATTGCAGCAACGAAAATGATTTATCAATTTCAGCGGTTAATTTTTTTAAAGAACCTTCTTCATTTAATACCGGAATTATAATAGACACTAGTTTAAAGTTTACTTTTCTATATTTATTTTCTTCCTTATTAAAATTTGTTCTATAAGGTTTTCTATAATTCCTATAATAACGTTTTCTCGGATTTTTTTTGGATGGAAAAGGTTTTTTAATATTTTCAGGCATTTTTTATCTCTATATATTAACAAAATGAATAATTTTATTTTAGATTAGTATATTGCAAAGATAAAGCTAAAATAAGAGTAAAAAAAGTGAAAAACAATGGGTGCCATTGTATATAAAACATTAATCCGATTGGCAATTACTATTATTGCATTAATTTTTTTTAATGAAAATTATCCCGATAGATATAATTGGATAATTACTTGGACAATTATTTTTTTTATTGTTGTCTATCCAACAATTGTTCAGTACAGAGAATTTGTTAAAAAAAATTCGGATGTGCTGGATACCATATGTTCGAGTTGCGAACATTTTGATAAATCGGCATTTCTTTGCATGAAACATGACAAGCATATTACTCCCGAAAAAATTCCTTGCGAAGGAATTCATTGGGAACAGAAAAGATAATCACTAATTACAAATTGTTTAATTATTAATTGCATTGAATAATGTTTTAACTGCTAATGTAAACCTTGGCCCGGGACGTGCAAACAAATCCGAATCCAAAATCACCACATTATCATTTTGTACTGCTTTTAATCGTTTCCATTCGGGATAAGCTTTGTTTACATTTGCAAAATTGATTCCCGCATGCCTAGCTACAAAAATATAATCCGGATTATATTTTAAAACATCTTCTCTGCTGAAAGTAGGATAAGTGCCCATTGCTTTTGTAGCAATGTTTTGCAAATTACATATTTCCATCATTTCATTTATAAAAGTATTGCGCCCCACTAAAATTAACGGTTCTATAGAAAGCAAAAACATGGCTTTTTTAGGTTTCGCTTTTTGGGCAACCAATTTAACGGAATCAATTTCCCTGTTCCATTTCTCAATTAAAATCTCGGCTTTTTTTTCTTTTCCGAATATTGTTGCAATTTTTAAAACATTTGTTTTAATACTTGCGAATGATTTTGGATTTGCAACAAAATATTCAATCCCGATACTATTTAATTTATCCGCCATTTCTTTTGTATTTCCTTCGGTTGAAATTAAAATCAGATCGGGTTTTAATTGCAAAATTTTCTCAAAATCAACCGAAATTAAGTTCCCTACTTTTGTTATTTTTTTTGCCGGTTCGGGATAATTACAATAATTTGTATTCCCTACTAATTGATTTTCAACACCTAAGGCATATATTATTTCAGTAAGACTTGGCGCAAGAGAAATTATACGTTGCGGAGTTTTTTCGAATTGATGTTTTTGCCCCAATCCGTCAATAATCTCTTTTTCAAATACGGATTTGTTTTCAACTTTGTTTTGTCCGCAAGCAACTAAAAAAAAAGTAATTACAATAAGTAAAAAAAATTTTTTCATCGATACAACCGGCTAAATTAGTTTTAAATTGAATACTAAATGTAATAAAATGGATTTGAAAGAAAAATCGTTTTCATTATATTTGCAATGCATCCTTAGCTCAGTTGGTAGAGCATCTGACTCTTAATCAGCAGGTCGCCGGTTCGAGCCCGGCAGGGTGTACAAATAAAAGTATTTATGATATCTCCCCTATGCCTAAGATAAGGTTTAATTTGTTGAAAATTAAACCTTATCCGAGGTATGATTATTTAAATTTGCTCGTTTTTTATTTAAATAATTCCAGAATTTTTAATACAACCACTCATACTCCGAAAAATAAAATAATTACCTTTAATCCCGATTTTTTGAAGTACATATTCATATTGCAAAATCCGATTTCAATATTATTGGAAAAGAACTTTTTCTAATCTTTGTGAAAGATTCCACAAAAAATAATTGTAAAATGAGTTGGGTTTCAAAAGAAAATGTACCGAAAAAAATTGTAAACGAATTTAATAAGGATAAATAACAACAAAAATTAATTTACCATATAAAAAAAAGCTGCCGAATTCCGACAGTTTTTTTTATTTTAAATGTTGAAAAGAATTACACATTAAATGGAGTTAAAATGAAAAAAGCATTAGCAATTATTTTTGCTGTTTTATTTGTAGCAGCATGCACAACAAAGAAACCTTTACCGGAAAATCCCAACCAAAAAATCAAAGAATTATCAAAAGCGGAAAAATATGATGATGCATTAAATTTAATTGATCGTGTTATTAATGAAAAAGAAAACATTGATGCCAAGGAAAAATATTCTTTACTTAGAACTAAATTCGGAATTTTATCTCATCAAAAAAAATATGATAAAGCCCTGCCCGTAGCTATGGAAATTGAAAAAACCAGTGAAAGAAAATCACCCTACAGATGCCTTTCAGTTGCCGAATGTTACCTTCAGCTTAATAAAACAAAAGAAAGTATAGAATGGATAAATAAAGCTATCGATTTGGGATTCAAATCTTTAAGTTATTTTGAAGAAGAACCTTATAGCAAAATAAAACAATTAGATGTTTATTCCGATTTAGTACAAAAAATTAAAGATAATATTGGCATTGGAAAAACTCCGAAAGATTTTACGGTTGAAACCATTAGCGGCAAAAAAGTAACTTTATCCAAATTGAAAGGTAAAGTTGTAATGATCGATTTTTGGGCTACATGGTGCCCTCCATGCAGAAAAGAAATTCCTAACCTTGTAAAATTATATAATGCAAATAATAAAAAGGGATTTGAAATAATTGGTATCAGCTTGGACTTCAAAGATAAGTTACAACAAGTTAAAGATTTTATGAAAGAAAAAGGGATGAAATGGGAAGTTTCTTATTCCGGAAAAGGCTGGAATACCGAAATTTCGAAATTATACGGTGTTAATTCAATTCCATCTGTTTGGTTAGTTGACAAAAAAGGTGTTTTAAGATACTTTGATATTCACGGCGAAGAATTAGAAGCTAAAATATTAGAATTGATTAAAGAATAATTGAACATTAAATAATTTAACTTTGAACAGATGTTATTTAACATCTGTTCTTTTTTTTAAAACAATACATCCTAATCTAGAAGGATGATCTTCAACAAAAGTATTATTTTCAACACCTTTTAAAAGCCATAAAATTAAGAAATCGCCCGCAGCGGTAATTGTGAAAAAAACTCCCCAAACAAATAACATAAAAGAATTAATGAGAATGGAAATTATAAACGGAATTACGCCCAATAAAACTGCCGGTGTTACCGTACTCAGCTTATATAATCCTAATCTTACAGGTTTTTTGCAATGCGCATAAAAAGTAAATGCTGATAATTTAAAACCGAATTTTAAATCGATAAATTTTATTTTCGAAAAAATCACAAAAACCAAACCGTGTAAAATCTCATGAACCGATATCCCAACAATCAGCAATGGAATAAATAAATAATAAACAAATTCGCTATCTGAAAAAATTGAAATGCCTTTAAAACTATTTGCAAAGTAAAAAATAAATGAATAAAAAATAAGAATCCCCAATGAAATCGGGAGAGAAATTAAATTGGCTTTAAGTAAGTCAATAGAGTAGTCATGCTTTTCAAACTGATTCTGCATAATAAAAAGGGGGGATTTATCCCCCGTTTATTCTAATTGTTTTGTCGAGCTATTAAATTTAATGCACTTCCGGCTTTAAACCATTCTATCTGATTTGAATTCAAAGTATGATTTAATTTTATTTCAACAAAAGAACCATCGGAATGTTTAACGATGGCAATTACAGGTTTGCCTTCTGCCAAACTGCTTAAATCTTTAATTGTTATTCTATCATCCTCCAAAATTTTATCATAATCGGAAGGATCATTAAACCAAAGCGGTAACACACCTTGTTTTTTTAAATTGGTTTCGTGAATACGGGCAAAACTTCTGGCTATTACAGCTTTGCCGCCCAAAAATCTCGGTTCCATTGCAGCTTGTTCCCTACTTGAACCTTCACCGTAATTTTCATCTCCAATTACAATCCAACCGATTTTTTCGGCTTTGTAGTAACGCGCCACTTCGTGAACTTCTTTGATTTGGCCGGTCAATTGGTTTCGAACTTTTCCGGCCTCGCCGGTAAAAGCATTGATTGCACCTAGGAACATGTTTTTCGAAAGATTATCTAAATGCCCACGATACAATAACCACTTACCTGCCGGCGAAATATGATCGGTGGTACATTTGCCTTTTGCTTTTAGAAGAATCGGTAAATCAATAAAATCCTTTCCGTCCCAAGGTTCAAATTTTTCTAAAAATTGTAATCGTGTACTATTATCGGGAATTACAACTTTTATATTTTCGGAATTTTCCGGTGGTGCTAAAAAACCATTATTATCTTTAACAAATCCATCTTTAGGTAATTCATCGCCTGTGGGCGGGTCTAATTTTATTTTTTCACCTTTATCATTTTCAAGATAATCGGTTTCAGGATTAAAAGTAATTTTTCCGGCAATTGTTAAAGCGGTAACAATTTCCGGCGATGCAATAAAAGCAAGAGTTTCGGGATTGCCGTCGTTTCGTTTTGCAAAATTTCTGTTAAAGGAAATTAAAATTGAATTTCTTTCACCTTGTTTATTATCCATTCTATCCCACATTCCAATGCAAGGCCCGCACGCATTGGCCAAAACATTGCCACCGAAATCCGTTAATGTTTTTAATTGTCCATCGCGTTCAATGGTTGCCTTTACTTGTTCGGAACCCGGAGTAATATTAAAAAACGATTTTGCTTTCAAACCTTTTTCCATTGCCTGTTTTGCAATTGATGCAGAGCGATCGATATCTTCGTAACTTGAATTAGTACAACTTCCAATTAAACCGACGCTTAATTTTTCGGGGAAATTTTCTTTTACTACTGCTTCTTTCATATTTTCTAACGGCCAAGCCAAGTCAGGAGTAAAGGGACCATTCAAATGTGGTTTTAATTCATCAAGATTTATTTCAATAATTTGATCAAAATATTTTTCCGGATTTGTTAGCACTTCATCATCAGCTTTTAGGTTTTCCTGATTTTTATTTGCTAATTCTGCAACATTGCTTCTATCGGTTTTATCCAAATAAACTTCCATTCTTTCGTCATATGGAAATACCGAAGCGGTGGCACCAATTTCAGCTCCCATGTTACAAATAGTTCCTTTTCCCGTGCAAGAAATTGATTTTGTACCTTCCCCGAAATATTCAACTATAGCACCGGTACCGCCTTTTACGGTTAAAATTCCGGTAAGTTTTAATATCACATCTTTTGGTGAAGTCCAACCGGATAATTTACCCGTTAGCTTAACTCCAATTAACTTCGGCCATTTTAATTCCCATGGCATACCGGCCATCAAATCAACAGCATCTGCACCACCAACTCCAATTGCAATCATTCCCAATCCGCCGGCATTCGGGGTATGTGAATCGGTACCAATCATTAATCCGCCCGGAAAGGCATAATTTTCAAGAACAACTTGATGAATTATTCCAGCGCCGGGTTTCCAAAATCCGATTCCATGTTTTAAGGCGCCGGTTTTCAGAAATTCGTAAACCTCTTTATTTTCTTTGTTTGCAATTTCCAGATCGTTTTCGGCACCAACTTTTGCTCTAATTAAATGATCGCAGTGTACGGTAGCGGGAACAGCAGATTTATTTTTCCCGGCAAGCATAAATTGTAGAATTGCCATTTGAGCTGTGGCATCTTGCATTGCTACTCTATCGGGTGCTAATTCAACATAATCATTTCCACGACTAAATTCTTTTTGCGGTTTATTCCATAAATGCGAGTAAAGAATTTTCTCGGATAGCGTTAATGGTCGATTTAAGATTTTTCGAACTTCGGTTATTTTTAAATTTAATTCTTCATACACCTTTTTAATCATATCAAAGTTGGCAGTCATAATACACCTTTCAAATTTAATTTGTTAAACTTTGCAATTTCCGTATAATTCTCGTTCCACCAATTCGCAAATAATATGAGCAATTGTAATATGTCCTTCCTGAATGCGTTGGGTTGAATCGGAAGGAATAACAATAGCAGAATCAACCATCGATAAAATTTTGCCTCCCGAACCACCTAAAAATCCAACGGTTTTCATTCCGCGATTTTTTGCCATTTGTATTGCTTTAATTACATTCGAAGAATTTCCGCTGGTTGAAATTCCAATTAAAATATCACCCTCGTTTCCAAGTCCTTCAACACTGCGCGCAAAAACATTATCGTATCCAATATCATTTCCGCCGGCTGTTAAAAGCGATGTATCGGTAGTTAAAGCAATGGCGGGAATAGCAGGCCTATCTAAATCGTGCGATAGTCTAATCATAAATTCTGCTGCAATATGTTGACTATCTGCCGCACTTCCTCCGTTTCCGCAAAGCAAAAGCTTTTTTCCATTCCTAAAAACATTAATTATCAGTTCGGTAACTTTTAATATTTCTTCCGAACATTCTCTTTCGATTGCTCTTTTTACCGCTGCACTTTCTGTTAATGCGGTTTTAATAAATTCAACTTTATTCACAATTTTTTCCGTTAATGTTCTTAATTAGATAAGATTTTGAATTTAAAGATACAAAGAATTTTCGTCAAGATATATTTGTATTTAAAGTGAAAATAATTTTTGCACTAATTTTTTAAAGCAAAAAGGAAACTTAAAGTTACATTTACTTTGAATAAAGACTTCGAATTCTTATTTTGCAAATAAATATCGGGTTACTAAAAATGAAAAAACATATTTTAATGTTTATTGTTTTCCTTATTCTCAGTTTTTTGTTTTCTTCGGATATTTTATTTCGGACGGATAATTTCTGCAGTACTTTTTCAATTGTCGGATATGATCCTATTACAGGTGATTTGGGAATAGCGGTTCAATCTAAGTTTCCTAATTTAAGGCCCGTTGTGCCGTGGGCAAAAGCAAATGTAGGAGCAGTAGCCACACAAAGTTTTGCAAAACTTGAATACGGAATTCGCGGATTGGAATTAATGGAAAAAGGATTAACCGCCGAAGAAGCTTTAAGAACTATTTTGTCTGATGACCCTGAACGAGACCAAAGACAAGTAGGCATGGTTGATGCTAATGGAAATGCGGCAAGCTGGACCGGGGAAAATTGTTTTCAGTGGCAAGGTGGATATGTTGGTTCCGATAATCCAAATAATTTTATTAAATCAACTCCGAAAACAAATACAAACAAAGTTATAGTTGGTAAAAACTTTTCTGCCCAGGGGAATATTTTAGTTTCGGAAGAAACAATAAAGGCTTTGGCTAATACTTTCGAAAACACAAAAGGTTCGCTTGCCGAAAAATTAATGCAAGCTTTAATTGCCGGCGGGAAAGCCGGGGGCGATCAAAGAGGTGAACAAAGCGCAGCTTTATTGGTGGTTAGAAAAAATGCCGGCTATGATGGACAAGATAATTTTATTGACATTTCCGTATATGATCATAAAACCCCAATTGCTGAATTATATCGCCTTTACAAATTAAATAATCTGTATTTCACAAAATCAAAACCGGAAAATATGATCCCTATTAATATTGATATTGCAAAAGAATTACAACATATCTGGAAAGTGAGAGGCTTTTATTACGGAGAAATAAACGGAATAGTAAACAAAGAATTTCAAAAAATATTGATTGATTTTATGGGATGGGAAAATTACGATATCAGAATACCCCCCGTTAAAAATGTAAATCTTGCAAAAGGAGAATTATTAAAAATTGATAAAGAAGTTTTGCAAGATATTAGAAAAGTATTTAACGAAAAAAGGTGGAAACCCAAATTAAAATAGTTGGTTTAATAGAAAAAAATTTGAGGTTAAAGTGAAATTTATCGGATTAGTTTTATTGATGTCTTTTTTTATTTTCGGGCAAACAAAAATTGATTCAACATTAAATAAAACCAATGTTGAATCAAACATTAAAAAGATCGAAATTAAAAATAAAAAACCCCTTAGTACGCTTTATTTAAATACTAGATTTAACCAATCATTTAGTGATTTTGATTTTTCATACTCGCGAATATTACTCGGCAACTTTAATTCGAGATTAAATATTATAAAATTTAATAACACCCAAATTTTAAATACATTGCAAACCACCTTACGTAGAAACACTAATCCGTTTGGAAAAATATTAGCTACACTTTCAACAGCTGCAGCTGTATATTTGGCCGGAAAACATCTGCTTAAATATTGGGATAACTACAAGGAAGATTTCGGAGAAAAGAAAAAATCGGGACAAAAATGAAACCAACTAAAATCAAACAAATATTTATTTTATCAATTTTACTTTGTAGCATTTCATTTGCGCAAATTGATTACACTCCGGGCTATAAAGCCGGCAAACCTGTTGAAATGCAAAAATTAAATTTCCTAAACGGTGAGTGGGATATTACATTATTTTATCCGGATACAAGTAGCAAAGATTCACTCCGATGGGTACCATCTAAAAAAAGTTTTGCTATTTTTACACCTCTCTATAACGGAGCATTTTTCTTGGAATCTTTCCAAGGTTTTCCATTAAATCCTCCGCACGAAGGATTTGCAAGCTGGGAATACATGTCAATCTATTCTTACGATAGATTTCTTGAAAAATACAGATGTGCTGTTATCGATAATTTAATGGGTTTAATGGATTTGTATAACGGCACTTTTGAAAATGATGTCTTTCTTTTTTCAAATCTAAATACGGAAACTTTTAACAATAGCGGCACAAATAGAACACCGCAAAAAAGTTTATTTAAAATATTTGATTTCAAAAAAAATAAAAACATGGTTAAAGAATTTAGCCTGATTTGGTTTTCCGTAGATGAAAAGAAAATTATTTCGAAGGATTTAAATAAAATAGATTGGAAGCCAAATGTAAAAATGATATATAAAAGAGAAAAAAATTAATTTAAATTTCTTAGTTAAAAAAGCCTTTCATATCTTTGAGATAACCAAATAAGATAGAAAGGCTTTTTTTATGCACAAATTTAGTAAACCGGAATTATTAGCACCCGCCGGTAATTGGGCAAGTTTAACGGCTGCGGTTAAAAGTGGCGCAGATGCTGTTTACTTTGGAATAGATAAATTAAATATGCGTGCTAAAGCAAATAATTTTAAACTGAACGAATTATCCGAAATTGTTTCTTTCTGTAAAAAAAACAATGTGGACACTCATCTCACTTTAAATACTATTGTTTACGAAAATGAAATTGATGATGTTAGAATCATTGTTGAAGCTGCTAAAAATACGGGCGTAACTTTAATTATTTGTTGGGATATGTCGGTAGTAAATATTTGCCGTGAATATAAAATGCCCTTTTGCATTAGTACCCAAGCCTCTATTTCAAATTCCGAAGCTGCAAAATACTATTTTAATTTAGGTGCTGCCAGAATAGTATTAGCTCGCGAATGTAATTTCGAACAAATAAAAGAAATAAAAAATAAAACCGGAAAAGAAATTGAAACCTTTATTCATGGAGCAATGTGCGTTGCTATTAGCGGCAGATGTTTTATGAGCCATTACGCTTTTAATAAAAGCGCAAACCGCGGTGAATGTGTTCAACCTTGCAGAAGAGAATATGAAATTTATGATACCGACGGCCAATCATCTTTTAAAATTGGTTCGGGGCATGTAATGTCGCCAAAAGATTTATGTAGCATTGAATTTATTGATAAATTAATTGAAGCCGGCATTGATTCTTTTAAAATAGAAGGTAGAAAACGAAGCCCCGAATATATTTCAACTGTTGTTTCAACATATAGACAAGCTATCGATTTATATTTCGAAGGTAAATTGACAATTGAAAAAAAAGCGGAATTTTTGAAAAATTTAAAAACCGTTTACAATCGTGGTTTTTCAACCGGTTTTTATTTCGGAATGCCTTCCGGTGGTGAGTTTACTGAAATTTACGGAAGTTTGGCTACGACAAAAAAAATATTTGTGGGAAAAGTAATCAACTATTTCAAAAAAAGTGGCATTGTACATGTTTTAATACAAAATGATAACATTAAAATAAATGATAGGGTTTTGATAATTGGTAACAGAACAGGAGTTTTGGATTTAACTATTAATCATATAGTAAAAGATGGAAATGAAATTATTGCCGGCAACAAAGGAGATGATGTTACATTTAAATGCCCCGAAACCGCCAAAGTAAATGATCTTGTTTACAAAATAATTGATGTTTTCGGTGAAGTTTATAACGGAGATATTTCAAAAAAGTTAATTGAGTGAAAATCTGAATCAATAGCTCAGAACCGCCGTATTAATATCATCAAAAATTTCCATTGCTCTATTTATTCCGTTCGAGGTCAAAACCGTTTTAACAATTAAGTTGGAATAAACTATTTTAATATCTCCTCTAAAACTACGAATTACACGAAGATTTGAGGCAATAGCCCCCAGAAATGTCGAATCAATAAAACTACAAGCCGACAAATCAATAATCAATTTGTTTTTACCCAAGTTAATTGCTTCATTAAGAATATTTTTTAGATTTTCGGTATGTAGCGAAGTAGCTTCCTTGATGTTAATCCTTATTTGGAAAACATCTGCCACATTAGTAGTCTCAATGCAAATTGCATCGGAAATTTCTGTAAACATCAGCATCCTTTTTTATCAACACATACGGAAACATAAGAATCATTATATTTTAATGCAACAATTAATTCATTAAAATTTACTGATCAAATTTTGTAATTTATCAATACTCTTTTATCAAAACGATTTCAGTGTTTTCCTGCAGTAGAGCCATTACTTTTAAAATTTAAAATCTTGTATTTTTAGCAACAATTAAGTAATTTTGTATTCTTTGGTGAAAAATATTTGAAAAATGGAGATATAAAATGAAAAGAACATTTCAACCAAGCAACAGAAAAAGAAAAAACAAACATGGTTTTAGAGCAAGAATGGCTACAAAAAACGGTAG